>JALEVQ010000093.1 GCA_022788205.1 Robinsoniella sp.
GAAGAAGACTGGAAAAGGAGATACCAGTAATCCTTGCTGTTCTGAAAGTATTATACGATAACGAGATGTTAGATGCAATTGATGAACTTGCCAAATAATGAGAGACAAAGGTCCCTCTCTCCGTTCATGCGTTTATTCTGGCAAAATAAAGAATAAAGTTGACAAAACCAGGAAAATAGGGTATACTTTTCAAGCACACCATGATGAGACAGAAAAAAGAAAATAGAAAATCGAGATAAAAATCGAGAGTAAAGATGTCATAACATTTCCGTGCAGCTGGGGAGCTAGCGGTGCCCTGTACCTGCAATCCGCTCTAGCAGGGGTGATGCCAAGCCCAGGGTCTTGCACTGTGAGGCTGCCCTTTATAAGTGGCGTTGACGTCTGGGTCTCACGCAACAGGAATCTGTGAACCGTGTCAGGTCGGGAACGGAGCAGCACTAAGCAGAACCTCTTGTGTGCCGTGAGGGTGCCTGGGCTGAGTTAACTGTAGAGGTAACGCTTGTGGTGGAGATTCAAAGCGCGGCGCACGGATTAAAATAAATAAAAAGACCTGAACACTGGTTTTCAAAAACAAATATGAAAACCGGTGTTTTTTTTGTACAATTTGCCCATGTTTTGCCCATGATTACTTGCTTTTCTATAGGTGTTGATGATATAATCATATACTAGAGCTGGGCATAAATAACAAAGCGGCTCAGCAGATATTTTTCAGAAAGAATAAATTTGATGAAGGAGGAAAAACCTTGAAATTTCAGGACATGCCGTATAAGCGCGTCGACTTCAACGAAGTTCGGACGAAGTTTCGCGGGCTAATGGAAGAGTTTCAAAATGCAAAGAGTGCGGAGGAACAGTTTGAAGTTCACAAAAAATATTATCAATTGATCAACGATGTAGAGACATACTCCACAATCGCCTCCATTCGCCATGATGTGGACACTGTCGATGAATTTTACCGCCAAGAAAAAGACTATTATGATGCGGAGATGCCCGCATATCAGGATATGGTGATTGAGTACCAGAAAATGTTGTTTCAATCACCCCACAGAGCGTATTTAGAGGAAAAAATTGGTCCGGTAGCTTTCAAGAGTATGGAACTTGCCTTTAAGGGATTTGACACAAAGATTATCACACTGATGCAGGAAGAAAATGCGCTCACAACGCGCTATGCCAATTTGATTGCCGGAGCAAAGATTGAATGGGATGGGGAAATCTTGAATCTTTCGTTGATGACGCCTTACCTGCGCAGTGAAGATCAGGAGATCCGAAAGCGCGCCTACGAGCGGTATATCGCTTATTTTGAGAGTGTGGGCGAGGAGCTGGATCAGATTTATGATCAGCTTGTGAAAAACCGCACGGCACAGGCACGAGCGCTGGGGTATAAAAACTATGTGGAGTTGGGATATTATCGAATGAACCGCAACAGTTACGGTCAGGAAGAAGTGGCTCGATTCCGAAGACAGGTAAAAGAGGATTTTGTACCTTTTGTGAAGAAAGTGCAGGAGAGAAGGAGAGCGCGTCTGGGTTTGGAGAAGCTGACTCATAAGGAGGAAGGAATCTACTTTCCACAGGGCAATCCAAAGCCGGTCGGAACACCACAGGAGATTCTGGAGTGCGGACAGAGGATGTACGAAGAATTATCACCTGAGACAAAAGAATTTATGGATTTCATGATGGAGAATGAGCTGTTTGATGTGCTCGGCAGAAAGACAAAGAGCGGTGGAGGATACATGACTTATCTGCCGAATTATCGCGCACCGTTTATTTTTGCAAATTTTAATGGCACCAGCGGTGATGTGGATGTGATCACTCATGAATGCGGTCATGCTTTTCAGGGGTATCTGGCAGGCATGGATCCGATCAAGGAGCATGCAGATGTCACGATGGAGACAGCAGAGATTCATTCGATGTCGATGGAGTTTTTCACAAACCCATGGATGAAGAATTTTTTTGGAGACCGGAGTGAGGATTTCTTAAAAATGCAGCTGGAGGATGCGATCATCTTTATCCCGTATGGCACGATGGTGGATGAGTTTCAGCATATTATCTACGAGAATCCTGACATGACACCAAAGCAGCGCCATGAGACGTGGAGAAGGCTGGAGGATGAATATCGCCCATATCTTTCTTACGAGGATTCGTTCTTTGACGAAGGGAAAATCTGGCAGAAACAGCTCCATATTTATATGTCGCCGTTTTATTATATCGATTATGTCTTGGCTCAGACTTGCGCATTCCAGTACAAAATCTGGATGGATGAAAATTATGAGGAGGCATGGGAGAGTTATCTGAAGCTTTGCCGACTTTCTGCAAGTGATTTTTACGGAAACATGCTCAAAAAGGTGGGAGTGAAAGTGCCGTTTGAGGATGGTATCATGAAAGAAATCGCAGAGAAATTAGAAGAAAAATTAGAAAAAATGATATGAAAAAATATATAAAGCAATACCGGACCGAGACTACGCGCAATGAAAAGAATAAAAAAGTGCGCAGAGTGATCTATACGGGAGATTATTATGAAGTAAAAAAAGAAAAGGCAAAGAGAGAATCTTTTCTGGCCTCTGCTGCAGCATTTTTGGCACTTCATTTTGCCGTGGGAATTTTGAACACGCCCAGCAGCAGAGTGTTCTATGTGGCACTCCCGTACACTGTCTTATTTTTGCCGGGAGTTTACTTTCTGATGGGAGCATTCTCATTTTTGAGAGCTGGCAAAAAGATGGAATTTCCCACCTATGAGAAGTCTGTAGTGAGAATGAAGAGGAGTCTTCTGGGGCTTGTATGGGGTCTCGGGTATTTGGCAGCTGCGGAGACGGTTTTTCTGTTCCTGAATGTCAGTCAGGCAAAGATAGCGGGGGGAGAGCTGTTTCGTGAGATGGTATTTTTAATGGTTTGTGCAGTCAATCTGGCGCAGATCTTTAGAAATAAGAAAAATGTGAATAATGTGGATGTAGTAGAAATTGGTTCTCAGAGTGAACACGCGCTTTGAGGAGAGGCGTGGAGCTGCAAAGATGTAGCAGTTCTGTCGCGGGAACATCCGAAGCAAAAAAGGAGGATTGGATTATGAGGAAAAACAAAAAACTGGTGTCAGTCTTCTTGACCGGAACAATGGCAGCCGGTATGATTGGAGGCGTGGCACAGGCAGCAGAGGGAACACCACTTGTTGTGGCGGTGACAACTTTTAACGAGAAATTTTCACCATTGTTTGCAGAGCAGACTTACGACCAGGATGTATGTGATGTTATCTTCCCATGGCTGTTGACACTTGACAGAAGTGGTTCACCTGTTTGGAATGGAATTGAGGGAGAGACAAGAGAGTACAATGGTACAGAGTATACGTACTATGGAATGGCAGATGTCACACAGACGAGAGATGAAGAGGCAGATGAGACGATCTACAACTTCAAACTGCGTGAGGATATCACATTCACAGACGGCGTGAACCTGACCGCAGATGATGTTATTTTCTCACTGTATGCTTACTGTGACCCAAGCTATGACGGGAACCAGACACTGTATTCTCAGAATATCAAAGGACTGAAGAATTACCGTGCAAATTCGACAGCGGCAGAATCTGTCACAAGTGACAAAGTGGACGAAGTGATGGACGAGATGCCGGAAGCACTGAAGGCAAAAATCGTGGACGAGCTGATTGTTCCGCTTCTGACAGACGAGATGGGATGGTGCGAGGACAACTATGAAGGATATGACATGGAATCTGCGATTGAAATGTATGTTGCCTTCTATGCGTTAGATGAGTCTTACGATCCAGGTGAGAAGACACAGGAGGAAGTCATCGCAGATGTGGTTGCAATGTACGACGGAGATTATGCGACACTCGGAGCAAACTATGGCGATGAGGAAGGAATCACCGAAGAGGCAAAGACAGTAGCGGAGAATTATCTGATTGACGAACTCAAAGAGAGCGGTGAGGGTGAAGAAGTTCCGAATATTGAGGGAATCAAGAAATTAGGTGACTATGAGGTAGAGGTTACATTGGATGGATACGATGCGACTACACCGTACCGTTTCAATATTGGTATTGTGCCACTCCACTACTATGGCGATGAGAGTCAGTACGATTATGAAAACAACCAGTTCGGATTCACAAGAGGAGACCTGTCTTCTATGAAAGAGAAATCAACGAAACCTCTTGGATACGGCCCTTACAAATTTGTGAAATATGAGAATAAGATTGTTTATCTGGAGGCAAATGAGAATTATTTCTTAGGCGCTCCAAAGACGAAAAACATTCAGATGAAAGAGACAGATGATTCTGATAAAATCCCGGCAGTTCAGCAGGGTACCGCAGATATCGCTGACCCGAGCGGAAGTAAGTCTGCATTTGCACAGATCGGAGGTATCAACGGAAATGGCGAGTTAAACGGCGATGTGATCAATACCATCACAACAGATAACCTGGGCTATGGCTATATAGGAATCAATGCTTCCACTGTCAATGTAGGCGGAGAGCCAGGTTCTGAGGAATCCAAGAACCTGAGAAAGGCAATCGCAACGATTCTGTCTGTATACCGTGACGTCAACATCGATTCTTATTACGGAGATGCAGCCGCAGTGATCGATTATCCGATCTCCAATACTTCCTGGGCAGCTCCTCAGAAATCCGATGCAGATTACCACGCAGCATTCTCTGTGGATGTGAACGGAAATGATATCTACGCAGATGGCATGACGGCAGAAGAGAAGTATGAGGCAGCAAAACAGGCAGCTCTGGGATACCTGGAAGCAGCAGGATACACCGTAAAAGATGGAAAAGTGACAGCAGCTCCAGAAGGTGCAAAGATGAGCTATGAGATCATGGTGGGCGCAGACGGCAAGGGAGATCACCCAAGCTTTGGTATCATGGCAGATGCAAAGAAGGCACTCGGAGAAATCGGACTGGAATTGAACATCAATGATTTAAGTGATACGTCTCAGCTGTTTGACAGTATGAGTGCTCACACGACAGAACTCTGGGCAGCAGCATGGGCAGCAGACGCAGATCCAGATATGTACCAGGTATACTACAGCAATCAGCCGAGCAACCATTACTGCATCGCTGATCCGGAACTGGATAAACTGATCATGGAAGCAAGAACTAGCGATGATCAGTCTTACAGAAAACCGCTGTACAAAGAGGCTCTTGAGATCATCATTGACTGGGGTGTAGAGGTTCCTGTATATCAGAGACAGAACTGTGTTATCTACAGTTCACAGCGTGTCAACGCGGACACCTTCACGAAAGATGCCACACCGTTCTATCAGTGGATCAAGGATATCGCTCTGATCGAGATGAACTAAGAAAGAGATTGGAAAATCAGACTTGAAATAAAAAACGGATGATCTGGGCTCGCCGGGCGGGTCCAGAGTAGAGAAAACGGGGGAGAGGATTTTGGAAATTCCTTCCCCCGTTTGACTACAGCAAACAGAAAGGATTGGATATGAAAAAATTTATTATCAGAAGATTGGCACTCTCCGTGGTGATATTATTCTTCGTCTCCTTCATTATCTATTCCATTGAACGCTGCCTGCCATCTTCTTTCGTGGAGACGAAAGCGAGGACGATGTCAGAAAAACCTGGCGCAAAACCGTACAATGAATTGGTGGATGAGCTGAACGCGGCATATGGACTGGATAAATCAATCGTGCCAGGATATCTGCACTGGGCAAGCCAGGCAATCCGCGGTGAGTTTGGAGACTCCTGGGAGTGGAATAAACCAGTTACACAGAAATTCAAAGAAGTCATATGGTACTCGTTTGCCGTCGCCGTCATTGCCTTTATTCTGCAGGTTGTGATTGCGATTCCGCTTGGAATTTTGGCGGCGCGAAAGCAGTACACAAAAATCGACTATGGGGTGACGATCTTTGCACTGATCGGTATCTCACTGCCATCGTTCTTTTTCGCGACGCTGCTGAAATATATCTTTTCGATCAAGCTGGGATGGTTCGACCTGTACGGTATTGTGGGACGTATGCATGATCAGCTCAGCCCGTTCGGACAATTTCTGGACATTGCAAAACATCTTGTCCTGCCGATCGCAACGCTGTTGATTGTACAGATAGGAAGTCTGATGCGTTACACGAGAACAAATATGCTTGAGGTGCTCAACGCAGACTACATCCGGACAGCGCGGGCAAAAGGATTGCCAGAGAGCCGAGTGATCAATCACCACGCATTCCGCAATACGCTGATCCCGATCATCACAATTCTTGCGAACCAGCTGCCGGGATTGTTTTCAGGTGCACTGATCACAGAGACTTTGTTCCAGATTCCAGGTATCGGATATACGTCGTACCAGTGTCTGACAAAGGGGGATATCCCGTTTACGATGTTTTACATGACATTTATCGCGCTGCTGACACTGCTGGGAACACTGCTTGCAGATATTCTGTATGCGGTTGCTGACCCTCGTGTCAGAGTAAACTGAGAAGGGAGAAGAAGTATGAGCAAAGAAAATACAAAAGCGGAAAACGGACATATCAGCACTTCTACTTCCCTCGATGATGAACAGAGAGTAAAAGTGCTTTCGCCAGGAGCGATGGTGGCAAAGCGTTTCTTTCGAAACAGACTGGCCATGGCGGGACTGGTGATTTTGATCTGTATGTTCTTGTTTTCTTTTCTCGGAGGAGCAATCTCTCCATACGGCGAAGATGAGGTCTTCCGAAAGACAGATAAAATATTAAAAGATTATGTGGGCACAACAAAAAATAACACTTACCGTCTGATTGCCCTGGAAGGAAAGAGCCTTCCGTCGTCCATCACTTCCGCGATGACAAAGGCAGTGGATAATGGCGAAGAATCGTTTGAGGCAAATGGTTCCACATACTATTTGACGAAAGAAGGAGAAGAGTTCTACACGATCTCTGGAGGTCAGCAGGTGGCAACCGCGATGCTTCTGAAGGGAAGTCTGAGATTTAATGAGAATGAGGGAATCACGCTGACAGATGAGGTCAAGACAGCGATTCAGGAAGCCATCGACAAAGACGAGACGACCGCGAAGGTGGGTGACGCCGAGTATCAAGTGACAAAGCAGGGAAAACAGTATGTGGTCGCTGTCATTGAAAACCTGGGAATGACGACAAAGAGAGTGTTTTCAGGGGCACAGGCAGATGTGAAATTGTCCTATGATTTCCAGTTTGCTGTAGAGAAAGCAATCGATGCAGGGCAGAAAACCGCAGAGATCGATGGTGTGACATATGAGCTGGAGGCGGATGAACAGACAGATTCCGTCACGATTTTCAAGGACGGGGAAGAGTATGCGTATGTTTCTTACTATGTCATGAATCTGATCCAGAAATCGGAGTTTTTGAGCCTTGATTTGAGACGTGAGATTGAGAGAGCAGTGAAAGAGGGGGCATCCTCTTTTACCGTCACAGATGCACAGGGAGAAGAAGAGACGTACCGGATTCAAGCCAGAGACAATCAGTATACGGTAAAGAAATATACAGAGACGCATTTGAATGACACCTATGCCTCACCGTCAAAGGAACACTGGCTGGGAACAGACGGAAATGGAATGGATATGCTGACGCGTCTGATGTACGGTGGAAGAATTTCACTTCTGATTGGCTTTGTCGTTATCATCATTGAGATCGTGATCGGTATGCTTGTCGGAGGAATCGCAGGATATTTCGGCGGATGGATCGACACGATTCTGATGCGTATCGTAGATATTGTGATCTGCATTCCGTCCATGCCGCTTTACCTGATTTTGGGATCCGTTATGGATTACCTTCAGGTCGATCCGAGAATGCGTATCTTTATGCTCTGCCTGATTCTGGGATTGATCAGCTGGACGACGATTGCACGAATGACCCGAGGGCAGATTCTTTCTCTCAGAGAGCAGGAATTTATGATCGCGACAGAGGCGACAGGTATCCGTGTCAGAAGAAGAATCATGAAACACTTAATCCCGAATGTGATCCCGCAGATCATCGTCATCTCCACGATGGAGCTGGGTTCTGTCATCTTGATGGAGGCAACTTTAAGTTTCCTCGGACTGGGAGTAAAATTCCCGTATGCATCCTGGGGAAATATTGTCAATGCGGTAAACGACAGTTATGTGCTGACAAATTATTGGTTTGTATGGATTCCGGCAGGAATTTTGATCCTCCTGACAGTGTTGGGATTCAACTTTGTAGGTGATGGTCTGCGTGATGCGTTTGACCCGAAGATGAAGAGGTAGGTGAGAACATGGGATTATTCAGCAAGAACAAAAATGCAAATTATATCTCTGGAAAAGAAGCGAGACGCATTGCAAAAGAGAACCGCAAGATCACAGATGAGATTGAGAAACAGAGAAAGCGCAAGCATATTCCGGAAGAAGAATATCTGACGAAAATGCGCGATGAAAATAATGTGGTAGAGTTTGACAATCTCCAGACATATTTCTTTACAGATATCGGAACAGCAAAGTCGGTTGACGGCGTCACTTTTGATGTACCGAAGGGAAAGACAGTCGGGATTGTGGGTGAGTCAGGATGTGGAAAATCGGTCACAAGTCTGTCATTGATGCAGCTTGTACAGCGCCCACAGGGACAGACAGTAGGCGGAGAAATCCGTTTCCAGGCGGATGGAAAATGCTATAGCATCGCAAAGACGCCGACTTCAGTGATGCAGAAACTTCGCGGGAACCAGATGTCGATGATTTTTCAGGAGCCGATGACGAGTTTAAACCCGGTTTTTCGAATCGGTGATCAGGTGGATGAAGTCATCAAACTTCACAATCCTGAAATGACAAAAGAGCAGGTGAAAGCACGTACAATAGAGATGCTTCAGCTTGTCGGAATTGCCAACTGCGAGGGTGTATATCGCATGTATCCGCATGAGCTTTCGGGCGGTATGAGACAGAGAATCTGTATCGCTATCGGACTCGCGTGTGACCCGAAACTGATCATCGCTGATGAGCCGACAACAGCGCTCGATGTCACGATTCAGGCGCAGATTTTGGATTTGCTGCGGGGACTGAAAGACCGCATTAATTCCAGCATTATGCTGATCACACATGATCTTGGTGTCATCGCGGAGATGGCCGATTATGTGGTTGTCATGTACGCAGGGCGTGTCGTGGAGAAAGGGACAGTGCAGGATATTTTCAAAAATCCATCCCACCCGTATACGATCGGACTGATGAATTCAAAGCCGGTAGTCGGAAAAGAGGTAGACCGTCTCTACAGCATTCCGGGAAAGGTTCCGAATCCGATCAACATGCCGAATTATTGCTATTTTAAAGATCGATGTGAGATGTGTGTGAAGGGATGCGAGGGAGCATATCCGAAGGAAATATGGCTGTCTCCGACTCATGCAGTGAGCTGTTATCGCTTCGCAGATCAGGATCAAAAGGAGGGAAAATAGGATGAGTGAAGAAAAGAAAATATCCCAGGAAGATAATATTCTCGAAGTATCCCACCTGAAAAAATATTTCCCGATCAAAGGTGGTCTGTTCTCGAGAGTGGTCGGTCATGTCAAGGCAGTTGACGATGTCACTTTTTCAATCAAGCGCGGCACTACGATGGGGCTTGTCGGAGAGTCAGGATGTGGCAAATCGACGACAGGGCGCACGATTTTAAGGCTGATTGAGAAGACAGATGGTCAGGTAATTTTCAACGGTCAGGACGTATATCAGCTGGATAAAAAGGAACTGAGAAAGCTTCGCACGAAGATGCAGATTATCTTCCAGGATCCATATTCTTCTCTTTCTCCGAGACTTCCGATTGGAGAGATTATCGGTGAGGCAGTCAGAGAGCATAATCTGGTTCCGAAGGAAGAATTTGATGATTATGTGACAAAAATTATGACGGAATGTGGTCTTCAGGAGTATCACAAGGATCGCTATCCACATGAATTTTCAGGCGGACAGCGCCAGAGAATCTGTATCGCCAGAGCTTTGGCTCTCAATCCGGAATTTATTGTCTGTGATGAGCCTGTGTCGGCGCTGGATGTGTCGATTCAGGCACAGATTATCAACCTGCTGAAAGATCTCCAGGAAGAACATAAACTGACGTATCTGTTTATCTCACATGACCTTTCTGTTGTGGAACATATCTCGGATACGATCGGGGTGATGTATCTGGGAGGATTGGTGGAGACAGGTGATACAAAGGATATCTTTGCGAATCCGCTCCATCCGTACACGCAGGCACTGTTCAGCGCGATCCCGATGCCAGATCCGGATCTGAAGAGAAACAGAATTATCCTGGAGGGAAGTATTCCGTCACCGGCAAATCCGCCGAAAGGATGCAAGTTCCACACAAGATGCAGCAGGTGCATGGAGAAGTGCAAGACAGAAGAACCACAGCCGAAAGATATGGGAAATGGACATGTGGTGAGATGCCATCTTTATGATGAAAGTGACGGTTGATTTTATAATCGACAGAGTGACAGGGTAAATGGATTGGCAGGATGGGCAGCACCCTGTCTGCCGTCCACTGAGGCTGGCTTTTATAGTGAACGGACATGACGCCTGACAGTTGGAGGTGATCTGGTTGGGAAAAAAGAAGAAGGAAAAGTTCGAAGATGATGGAAGACAGATCGCGAATATGAATATCGAGGGGATGCCGTGGTATGATAAGGATCGAGCGATGAGAGAAGGGATGGGGGGAGATTTCGCTGGAACGCCGAAGAGGGAAAAAAAGAAATCACCGCTCGATGAACTGACCCGGAAAGAGCGATGGGTGCTGTATCGGAGTGTGATGGCAGCTTGCATGGTGATTGGACTGATTTTTGCGGGGGCAGCCTTTCTGTTTATCTTGTTTTGTGTGTATGTCTGGCTTTAGATGAGTGTCTTGCCTGAATGTGGAGAAAAAAGAGAAAAGAAAGACGGTGAAAATGAGGCGTATTTGCGGGGGCTTTTCAGAGAGAAGGTTGAAAAGTGGACTGCAAATACGCCTTTGATTTTATGCGACAGATTGGACTTATATTGGTCCAAGAAAATAATTGTCTGTCTAGTTGAAATCTGTCAGTATATCTATGACATCTTCAAAGGGAAGTTCCTCCGCTCCGATGGCGCCGACAGGAAGCTGGAGTTTTTGGACTTGATCATAGCGGTAGTCGATGGTCAAGGTGTAGACCGGAAAGGAGAAGGTGATTTCAGGGATGGAGAAATCTTCACCGTAGTCATCAAAGGTACCATCAAGCTCAAATATCATGGAAACGAGATCGGTCATAGCACTCAGATCCCAGCCGCTGTAATCGATAACGCTCTGTACATATTCGAAAGTGGAATCGTTGATATAGTAGGTGATATTTTCAGAGAAGCCTGCAACAGATGCAGTGATACAGCGCAGTATTTCATCCAGATACGGCTGTTCGATGTCGTATAAATCGTTATAGGAATTTTCTTCCAATCCAGCCTGGTAAAGCTCATCTATGAGATCTTCTAAAAAGTCTGAGAGACCCAGAATGTCATCGGAAATACTTCCCTTCAATTCATAGCAGGAGATGCCGTTTACTATCACCGGATCAGGAGAGACAGTATAAAGATCGGCAACATTGCTGACAAGGTTTTGATAGAAGTCCTCTAACATGGAAAACAATTCTTCAAGCTGCATATATTCTTCCTCAGAGACACGAATATCGAGAGATTCTGCCCACTCTGCGAGAGAATCCAACATGGAATCAAAATCTGGTTCCACGTCCATGACTGGCGCAGAGAAAGAGAGAGAAATGATCTGCTGCAGATAAGATTCGATCATATCCGGCAAAGTAGTTTTGATCCATGTCGCGTCCAAATCTGTGTAGAAATAATTTTTGAAATCGCCTTTCAGATTAGGAACACGATAGAAACTGGTGGAATAGGAAGTCGCCTGACCTGGAACCAGCATATCATAAGTCGCCTGTATTTTCATGGAGCTATCTTTCAGCAGATCAGAGCTGATATCAGAGTTGACCAGAATGGTGGCAGAAACTGGTGGAACAGTGGAATCCTGGGAAGAAAGCGACATTTCCATTGTCATGGTCATGCTTTCATCGACACTGATAGAGGAATGATTTGCGTTTGCCTGAGATGTCGCCATAGCTTTAAAAATATCCTCAGTGGTCAATTTGGAATCAAATCCGGTTAACAAGAAAAAACTGCAACCGAGAACCAGTGCAGAACAATACTTCTTTTTCATAAAATAAAAACCCTCCTTCAATACAAGAATGTGCTTGTGTATCTGTCTTACAGATGATGTGAAATAAAATTTTCAGGGAAAAATAGATTGACAGAAAAAGTCAGATCAATACGGAACAGAAAGCGACAAGGATAAACCACCGCTCCGTGGTTTGCACACACGAAGCGGTGAAGATTTCTGTATGGATGATTAGTTTTGAGGAACAGCCGGTGTAGCCGGTGCGATAGGCTCTGCTTCTCCTGGTGTAGCTGGCTCAGCCGGTGAAACCGGAGCTGTCGCAAGCTGTTTTGCAGCGAGCGCCTCAGCTGGAACTGTGACAGTCGGAACACCATTCAGATCAAGATTTACAGTGACCGTACATGGATCCATGGAGACAGAAACAGAAATCTCTGTCTGGGAATCGGATGTGTCAAGCGCCATAGATTCTTTGAGCATATCTTCGAACATGGACAGATCAGTCTGGCTCATGTCGACGATCATCTGAACCGGCAGATTGGTTTCGATGTCGATGTAGTAAGTCAGATCAGCATAAAAACCGTTCAGCAGATAGTATACCATGAGCTGTTCGTCTTCAGCCAGATCGGCTGCCATAATTATGTCGATGAGTTCATCTTCATTTTCTGCGAAGAGGGAACTGTCCATAGAAGTCTTTAATTCATAACAGGAAATGCCATTGACAGTGACTGGCTCATCTGACAGTGTAAATGAGAGCACATCAGATGGAATAGAAAGACTCTCGGAAGGAGAAGCTTCCTGTAATGCGCCTTCTGCCGCTGCCTCCTCTGTTTCCTCCAACATGGTCATAGCCTCGGTGATGGAGCTGATGCCTTCCATATATTCTTCAGCGCTGATTGCTTCGTAGATCCACTCATCATAATCGGAGTCGTAGGCGTAAGTATCATAGCCGTTCTCACCGTCTGGAACACAGTACATCTGAACAGAAGTACTCTCAACACTTCCGACATAGGAAACATCGATATTTGCCTGAACACCGATACTCTGATCTTCTCCAAGCTGCATAGCGATATTTCCAGAGATTCCCATTCCCATGTTCATAGGAATAGAGTTGTCACCGCTCTTGGTGATCATCTCGATATTGAGAACAAGATCAAGATCAGCGTCTAAACACATGGAAGGAAACTTTCCTGTCTCTGCTATAGAAGCGGTGACATCTTCCATAGCTACAGCCATATCTTCCATAATTTTTTCAGGGGTTACCTCGCTGTCAAAGCCGGTCAGGAGCATAAAGCTTGTTCCAAGTACAGCGCTGAGAGCTAACATTCTCTTTTTCATAGTGTTTCATCCTCCTAAAATAAAATATGCAGCCTCTATATATCATATCCGCACCAATCAGATTGAGCATCGCGTCAGTTCTGCGTGAAACAGAGAGGATACCTCTGAAGTAGAGCAGAAAGATATACGATGCGCAGTGAGAAATGCATAATGATATACAATTTGCACGTTATAATTATTATATCATACTTGCCTATGAGATTCTATGAAAAATTCAGAGAATATCATTAAGATTTTACTAACATTTCGTTGATTCTGCTCATCATCAATGAATGATTGGGAGAGGATGTGGGAACCATAATCAGGAAGCAGTCAGCGACAAAAATAGAAAGCGGATCTATAGACAAAAGAATCTATAGATAAAAAGAATCAGGAGGATGTTTATGGCAGAAATCATAGAATTGACGGAATCAAATTTTGAGCGTTATGTCATTCAGAGCGAGGATTGTATCATGGTCGACTTTTACGCAGACTGGTGCGGACCGTGTAAGATGATGGCTCCTGTTCTGGAAGAATTTACAAGAGATCACGAGACATTCCGGGTAGGAAAAGTGGATGTCGATCGATATCCGGAACTGGCACAGGAATTTCATGTGATGTCTGTGCCCACGTTCCTTCTGTTTTGTGATGGAAGAGTAAAAGCGAGAGTGAGCGGGATGATGAAAAAGAAAGATCTGGAAGATTGGGCAGAACAGATGAGGAGAAAACAGTGAGTTTTATCTGGGAGATTTTCTGAAAATCAGGGGAGTGAGCTGGCACTTTTTAGAAAGGCGCTGGATCGCTCCCCTTTTTTCCTCTTTTTTACAGAAGCCTGTTTGCTATCTCAATTCCCGTTGGTGTTGCGGCCAGTCCACCTTCGCCTGTCTCACGCAGTGAGCGTGGCATGTGGATTCCAATATCCCGCATGGCATCGATCACTTCATCGGCGGGGATGACTGAGCGGATACCGGAGATTGCGAGATCTGCGCTGGTGATTGCGTTGACTGCGCCGAGCATATTTCGCTTGACACAGGGAACCTCGACAAGACCAGCGATCGGATCGCAGGCGAGACCGAGCAGATTTTTTAAGGCAAGTGCGCAGGCGTTCACGATGGCATCGTTGTCGCCCCCGTTGAGATAGGCGACAGCGCCTGCCGCCATGGCACTTGCCGATCCGATTTCGGCCTGGCAGCCTCCCTCAGCTCCGGAGATAAAAGCGCGCGATGCGATGACTTCACCGATGCCCGCTGCGACAAAAAGAGATTCCAGCATCTTTTGGGAGGAAAAATGGCGTTCTTCTTCGCAGGTCAAAAGTACAGCAGGCAGAACACCACAAGAACCGGCAGTCGGCGCGGCAACGATGCGGCGCATGCAGGCATTCGATTCCCCCATCTTGATGGCGCGTGCCATCACGCGGCAGAGAAAATCGCTGCAAAACAAACTTTGACTCTTCATGGCACAAATCAGTTTTTCGCCGTCTCCGCCGACGAGACCGCTCGCAGAGCGCAGAGAAGCATTGTAGGAGAGGTCAGCATCTCTCATTGCCTGATACATGGTATTCATTTTGGAGAACGAGTCTTCTTTTGAGACCTGGCGTTCTGTCATATCATCCTCGACGATAATCTCCCAAAATGCTTTTTGCTTTTTCTCGGACTGTTTCAAAATTTCTGATAAAGATCGAAAACTCATAGTGTTTGCTCATACCTCCGTTGCCGCAGAGGATGCGGCGAATCAAATATAACAGGAATTGAAAAAATGTTACTGTGATGCTTTTTCATCGGCGTTTAAACTGAGATATGTGACTTTCAGGACGCCGCTCATCTGTTCCAGCCATTGAATGACAATGGGAGGAATCTCATCATCGCACTCGATCACCATAATCGCATGACCGCCGCGGATATCACGGTAGAGCTGCATGGTAGCGATATTGATGTGTTTACTTCCAAGCACCGATGTGACTTCGGTGACATAGCCGGGCTGATCGATATTGTGGACGATCAGGGTCGGCATCTCACCGCTGAAATTGACCTTTAAACCGTCGATCTGACAGATTTGAATGCGACCGCCTCCGATTGAGGATGCGACGATCTCCAGATTGCGACCGCTTTTTCCAGCCATTTTCAGGACAACAGTGTTTGGGTGAACATCCTTCAAATTAACAGAGGAAAAATGAAAGTCGAGACCGGACTGCTGTGCAAGATCAAAACTCTGAGGAATCCGGATATCATCGGGGTTCATGCCGAGAAGACCCGCGACGAGCGCGCGATCTGTGCCATGACCTTTTCCTGTCGCAAGAAAAGAGCCATGCAGGCAAAGCGTGACAGAGTGAATCGGTTCCCCCATCAGTCTGCGGGCGATCAGACCAATTCGCACTGCACCTGCCGTGTGAGAACTCGAGGGTCCTACCATAATCGGACCAATAATATCAAAGAGATTCATAGTGAAATCGGCACAGGCAGCCGCAGGTGTTTGAGCGCGGCACAGTGCCTTCCTCCTTTCCGATAAGACTATGATACCATAGGACATAGGAAAAAGACAGGGGGATGGAGAAAAGAAAAAGTTGTGTGTGTTAGCATGTACGCCATCGTCGCAGATGATATCACCGCAGCGTGTCACGGCAACTGTTTTTGGCTGATCCCAGCGGTTGAAAATTTTGAAAAAATCGAGAAAATCGGCAAAAAAATCCCACACGATATACCCGAAGGTATAAAGTGTGGGATAGGGGCTTGCTTATCTCATTTTATCATCAATTGGATCAAT
>JALEVQ010000108.1 GCA_022788205.1 Robinsoniella sp.
GAATGTCTGGTGACTTGTCTCTGGGTCAGCCAGTATGAGGATGGATTTTCCCTCGTGCTTCCAGGGGAGATTGAACTTGGAATGAAGAGAGAAGATTTGGAGAAGATACTGGAAACGTTTGATGTCGCGACAGAAGAATCGGATCATTTCCTGGCCTACTGGATAACCAGTCAAGACAGTGACTTGAATGAAACGTCTATCTTTGTGGAAAAAGAGACCGGGATCGTGGCGAAGATTCAGATCGAGAGATGATGACAGTTGAGAAAGGCAAAGAGCTGGAAGCTCCTGGGATCAAGAAACACCCAAGGCTTCCAGCTCTTTTTTAGCATCGTCTAAGTTACGAAAAACAATACCGTGAAGACCACATTCTTTTGCGGCTTTGATATTGATCGGTGTGTCATCGAGAAAGACGGTCTCATCAGGAACCAGATGGTAGTCAGAGATGATTTTCTCGTAGATTTCGTGGTGGGGTTTGACCATCTGTACACGGTAGGAGAAAATACCTCCATCCATTTCCGGGAGAAAATCGAGGGCAAACTGTGTAGTGCGGAAATAGTAGTCCGAATAGTTGGACAAATACAACACCTGGTATCCTTGATTTTTGAGGTGACGGATCCATGGAATGGCGTAATCCAGTCTGGTGACTGTCTGGTACAGCTTGCTGCAGACAAGACGAATCTCTTTTTCGAGTTCAGGATCGGCATGGACAAAGAGATCGATCACTTCTTCGGTGGAGAGAATTCCGCGGTCAAACTCCACCCAGGACGGGTTCTCAAAGACAGCGCGCGCAATGCGTTTTTCCGTCTCACAGTCGAAGTGATAAGAGGCAAGGTAAGTCACCCAGTCAAAATCTAACAGGACTCTGCCGATATCGAAGATAATTGTGCGAATCATAATGAAATCCTCCTTTGTTTATGAGGCAATCTTAGTACAGAGAGGAGGGAAAGTCAATAAGAATCGCCGTGAGTTTGGCAGAGAAAGTGGCTATATGGGAGAAATTCGGGGAAAATAGTAATTTTTAAGAAACTTTTCAGAAGTTTCTTATAGGGAATTCACAAATATTTGGTATAATAAAAATATAAATTGGAGGAATTGATAAACATATTTTGGGTGAAAGCATCATAAGATATAATTGAAGAGATATGGATCTCAGTGAAAAGAAAAGGGGGATTTTCATGAAATACGTTACATATCGCGAAGACAATGTAACCGTAAATGAGGAAAAATGTGAGAGAGTAAAAAAGAATATCGTTCAGGGAAATGGAAAAGTAAAATGGTATCAGTATATTTTGAGAAAATTGAGATTTTCTTCCGAGGCAGGAAAGGATGGGCAAGATAGAGAGTCTATCCCGAGATTTTATCTGTGTCTGCTCAGAGAGAAAAACAAGAAGATAAGACTGTATCTGGAAAAGAAATATCAGCAAAACGGAGTGTACTTCAAGGCATGTGAGGAAGTGACAGAGGAAGAGTGCCGCAAGATTATGGATGGAAAAGTAGAATGGATGAAAAATCATAAAAAACAGATTTTTCAGGATTTTTACCTCCAGTATACTTTGAATAAGATCAGACCATGGCATGTCACGGAATATGAGAGGGAGACGGCGGTATATCCACATGGAGAATATCTGACATTTAACAAAAAGATCCGACGCATTGTAGGCGGAGTGACTGACTTGTTCGATGAGGAAAGTATCCGTATCTCTTGTCTGACAGAGGGAAGAGTGATGGTTAGCTCGAAAAAACTGATCACACTGCCGGCGATTTTAAGAGAAGTGCTCCAGAATGCGGAGGATTCGATCGAGAAGATGGCGTTCGCAAACTGAACATTTGCAGAAAATTTCTCCGCAAAATCAGGTGTTGTTTTGCGGAGAAACAGTTGGTGAGTGGACAGGCAGATCTTATTTTGGCTTGCGCCAGTTATTCGCTGCGATCATGAGATAAATCAGAGTGGGGATCAGGATAGTTCCCGCAATGCAGGCACGGAACAGCATGTCTGTGAGTTCGCTTCCTATGAGAGCAAAAATAAGGGTGCCTGCGTAGAGACAGACCAGTAAGATGACGCCGACCAAAGCGGCGATTCGTTTTAATTTGTCCATATAGCTCCTCTCTAGTTGAAAAAATAATTTGTTTGGGGAATACTGCGAAGAGATTAAGCAGTATTCCCTGATTTTTTTATTATATCAAGATTTCATTGAATTGCAAGAAGCGATTGACAAGGCTCGCAGAGAAGTATAGACTAGTCAGAGAGAGGTATCAAAACGGAGATGACGCCTGACAGCGTTATTGCCAAAGAGGAGCAAGAGCAGGAGTGTGAATTGAATGATACGATTTAATTGTGATTATGCGGAAGGTGCGCATGAAAGTATATTGAAGTTAATGATGGAGACGAATATGGAGCAGACCCCAGGATATGGGGAAGACCATTACTCGGAACAGGCGAGAGAGATGATCCGTGAGTTGTGTAAAAGTCCGGAGGCAGAAGTGCAGTTCCTTGTCGGGGGGACACAGACGAACCTGACGGTAATCTCGGCGGCACTGCGCCCTCACCAGTGTGTGATTGCGGCGGACAGCGGTCATATCAATGTCCATGAGACAGGTGCGATCGAGGCATGCGGTCACAAGGTTTTTGCGATCCCGACAAAGAACGGAAAGCTGACGGCAAAACAGATCTGGGATACATGGGAAGATCACGCGGTCAATGAAAGTTACGAACATATGGTACAGCCGAAAATGGTCTATATCTCCAACCCGACAGAGATCGGGACGATTTACAGCAGACAGGAGCTTGAGGAAATCAGCAAGACGTGCCGGGAATGTGGTATGTATCTGTTTATGGATGGGGCAAGACTGGGGTATGCGCTGACGTCACAGGAAAATGATCTGGATTTGGAGATGATTGCGCAATGCTGTGATGTTTTTTACATCGGCGGGACGAAAGTGGGAGCATTGTTCGGGGAAGCGGTTGTGATCACGAATGACACGCTCAAAGAGGATTTCAGGTATATTATGAAGCAGAAAGGGGCAATGCTTGCCAAGGGAAGAGTGCTTGGCATTCAGTTTATCGGACTTTTGAAAAATGATCTCTACTTCCAGCTGGGGGACCACGCAAACCGCATGGCAATGAAGCTAAAAAAGGCATTCCAGGATGCAGGGTGTGAATTTCTGGTGGACAGCCCTACTAACCAGCAATTTCCGATTCTCTCGGATGAAGTTTTAAAGAAACTGGGAGAAAATTATAGCTACAGCTATCAGAAAAGAATCGATGAAGGGCATAGTGCAGTGAGATTTTGTACAAGCTGGGCGACAAGAGAAGAAGATGTAGATCAGTTGATTGAAGATCTGAAAAACATTTGAGAGAATAGATAGAAAAAATAGATTTTTCGGCAGTCAGGTATCTCTGCGGATCTTTCTCCGAAAAGAAAGGTGTTTTCTTTTCAGGGAAGTTTCCACAGAGGTGCCATTTTTTGCGCAAAATCCGTAGTTGTCAAAGACTGGGCTTTTGTGCGTCATGTGATCAGCAGAGGTATCCGACTAAGAGCAGGAAGGTGTTTTTCACACCGTCTATATGGCTGCGTTCATATCCGTGGGAGGCATAGACGCCTGCACCGACTAAGCCGTGGCGGATGTCGTATCCTGCGATCAGTGCAGTGTCCACATCGGAACTGTAGTGCGGGTAGATATCCACTGAAAAATCAAGATGCAATCTTTTTGCCGTCTCAATCAGAGCGCTGACAACCTCGTAGTGGTACGGTCCACGACTGTCTTTGGCACAAATCGAAACCTGGCGTTCTGTACATGTGAGACCGTCACCGACACATCCCATATCGACGGAGAGGATTTCTTTCGCACAAGACGGGATGGATGCACAGCCGCCGTGACCGACTTCCTCGAAAACGGTAATATAGTGATAGATTTTGCGGGCTGGGGTGATCTGTTCTTCTCTGAGATATTTGGCGAATCCGAGCAGGATACCTACGCTCAGCTTGTCGTCGAGAAAACGACTCTTAATGTATCCACTCTCGGTGATGCGGGTGCGCGGCTCAAAAGCGACGATATCTCCCGTCAAGATTCCGAGGGCAAGGACATCTTCTTTTGTCTTGACATCCTCATCGAGCACTAATTCCATAGAGTCATATGTTCTCTTGGTATCATTGTACTCTCCATTGACATGGATGGAAGCATTTTTGAGCTGAAAGGTTCCTTCATATCGTTTGCCAGAGCGGGTGATGACATGGCAGTTTTCCGCCTCGGCATTGTTAGGATTCAAACCACCGATCCGTTCAAGGCGAAGTCTTCCGTTATCCATGATTTCTGCCACCATTGCGCCGAGCGTGTCGACATGTGCTTCAAGGACAATCGCATTGTCACTGTCCTTGCCGCCGAGATCCACAAGGATTCCTCCTTTTACGGTCTGCATGGCATTGTACCCCATAGAGCGATACGCCTCTAAGACATAGTCACAAACTTCTTTTGTGTAAGAAGAAGGACTGTCAATGGAGAGCACTTTTTTTGTCTGTTCTAAGATATAGTCTATATACTGTGAAGTTTCCATCAAAATTCCTCTTTTCCCTGGATGAGCAAAAAGACTGCACATCCCAATTTTTATTTTTTACAGTATCTGTCTCAGTATATCACAAAAAGAGAGAAAAACGAAGAAGAAAAAGGCAAATTAGAGCATTAATTTGAGATATTCCTGCTTGATCTCAGAGGCTTTCAGCCTGCTGATGGGGACGCTCTCGCCGGAAATCAGGAGCATTTCTCTGGAGCCAATGTTGCGGATATACTGATAATTGACGAGAAATCCTTTGTGAGGTTTTAAAAATCCATAGGGCTTTAGCTGCTCTTCAAAATAATTCAGCGTATAATGTACCTGGCAGACACCTTCACTGTGATGAATATATTGATCTTTGCGGATACATTCAATATAGAGAATCTGTCCGATCGGGATAGAGCGTATCTCATCCATGGTGCGCACGGTCAGAAGGTGCATATTTTTCAGCTTGTCATCGAGAATCAGGTCCGATACAATCTGGGGAAGTTCCTTCTGAAAATGGCTTTTGCGGATAAAACAGAAAGGATGGACAGAGAGCGCCTGAAAGACTAATTCATCACGGTTTGAGAGAAAAATAATTCGGGGTGAATCTGAATTTCTGCGCAGTTTTTTGCCCAGACTGATGCCGTCCATGCCTGGCATATCGATGTCCAGGAAAAGGAGAGAAAAAGGATGGTTCATATGTTCCACTTCAAACTGTTCCGCTGAGGTGAAAGCAGAGATTGACACAGGAATTCCATGTCGGTCAAATTCTTTTTCCAGTGCTCTTTTGATGATGGGAAGTATCCTCGATTCATCATCGCAGATCGCAATATTATAAACATTCATCACATTCTCCATTCATTGTAAGCATAAGGTTTACCGTAAAATATCCATTGACATATTCATAGTTCATCTCTCCGCAATATTTCTGTGTGATGGCGCGGATGATCCGCAGACCGACTCCGTGATCTGTCAGACGATATTTCGTAGTCTGAAGCGTTGGATTATCGAGAAGGACATTTTTTTCCATACGATTCTGTGTTTTGATCAGCAGATAATCGTGGTGTGTTTTCAGCTGTACCCGCAGATAAGGAGAAGGCTCTTTAAGCGATGCATCGATGGCATTGTCCATCAGATTGGAGAGCAGAGAGCACAGATCCGTCTCTTCCATGGGCAGATTTGCAGGCAAGACCGCATCGATTTCCATGGGAATTTGATAAAGCTGCGCGAAGGAAAATTTTTGGTTGAGGATGGTATTCACGGTGATATTTCCTGTGTCGTAATGATAAATCAAGGGAAAGTCTTGCGTGTACAGCTTATCAAAGTATTGATTTAATTCTCCGTAATGTTGTTGATCCAGGAGAGACTTCATGTGAAAAATATGACTGTGCAATTTATGGTGAAGATTGCGGAGATCCTGATAGAGCAATTCATTTTTGTGCAGCAGCTCATTGTCAAGTGCGGTCTTCTGTAAAATCAGGTTCGTATTCAGCTGGCGCTGATGTTCTGCGGTGATCACAGAGAACAGATAATAAATCAAAAGGTTGATGCCTGCAAAGCCGATACAGATGACGGTGTTGTAAAGATAAAGGTACTCAGATGAGACATGGCTTGGCAGGAGGATCGTAAGGCAAAGCTCACTGACTACGGAAGGAAAAATCGCAGTGACACAGTAGGAGAGAGGGATGACTTTTGGATTCTTGACCTCAAAATGTTTTAAAAACCAGACAAGAGAAAAAATACTCACACCATAGATTGCGCTTAAGAGAAAGTCAGGGCAAACATCCCAGAGAGCGCCAGTCAGACAGCCAACCTGAAAATTTGTGGAAAAGAAGATACAGATCATTGTGATGCCGACGCGTATGTGATTTCGATAAAAGCAAGGAATACACAGAAGAAGAACAGTGAGCAAAGCAATGTGAACGGCCCACATATTGTCCTGAAAAATCATCTGATAATAGAGACAATAGAAAAAGAAGCCCGAGAGCACACAAAAAAGCTGCGGTGCCAGTATAGAACTCAATGGTCTGTGTGATTTCATGGCTGTGAAAAGAAGACCGGCTCCGATGAGGGAAAGAAAAAAATGATAGATGGACATATAGCCAGGTATATTTTGAAACGGCACAATAAAAAAAGAAAACATCTCCATAGTGATTCTCCATTCTGTTGATATTTCAGATTATTTTAAAAAAAATCTGTACATCTTATACTATAGCAAAAACAACTCCGATTTGCTGGATGCGTATGATGCGTGGAGCAAAGAATATTCCACTTATATGAATTACAACTCTTACACCGCATCGGGTGTCGCAGGGGACAGTAATCTGGTAAAATCAAGTTCTACAAGAAATGACTGGAATCTGCAGAATGATATTTATGATGAGGAAGGCAACCTGCTCTCCGCCGCGATGAGCGACGAGGTAAAAGCGCAGGCAGAAGCCTACTCACAGAATGCGATTGTCGTGTTAAAACGTAACTCCGGTGAGGGAACAGACCTTGAGGAGGGAGAACAGCGACTGTCCGAAAATGAGGCAGCGATGCTGGAGTATGTGACGAATCATTTTGAGAATGTCATCATTGTACTGATGACACCAAATATGATGGATGCAGGATTCGTAGATGGAGGAACTTACACATATTCTTATTATGGATACGGCGGTGTGTCACGTAACCACAATGCAGCCCGCGTTACCTCAGGACAGGCAGGAACGATTCTGGCATATGAGGAAGACCATGTGTATGATATCAAAGCGGCAGATGCGTGCCTGATGATCCCGGCAAGTTCTTCTACTGGTCTGGAGACAGCTTTCTATAACATTATCACCGGTGCCGTTTCCCCGTCCGGTCGTCTTGCTGACACGATGGTATATGACTATCAGACAAACCCTGTGACAAGCAATATCGGTCATTTTGAGTTCGATGATTACAATGCAGAATATTCCGCAAACGGGAACAATACACTGGAGGCAGATGCAGGAAGCGCCGACTACTATGATCAGGGATATTATTATCTGGTCTATGAAGAAGGCATCTATAACGGATATAAATATTATGAGACGTTTGACCACGATGCAGTGCAGTATCACTTCGGATATGGTCTTTCCTACACTTCCTTTGACTGGGATGTGGGCGAATATTATACTTCCTACGACGAATATGGTGAGCTGAATTTCCATGTGGATGTGACGGTGACAAACACCGGAGATGTGGCTTCGAAAGATGTGGTGCAGCTATATTTCACACAGCCATATTACGAGGACAGTGCCTATGAAGTGGAGAAATCGTTAGTCAATCTGGGTGCATTCCAGAAGACTTCTCTGCTGGATCCGGGAGCATCTGAGACGGTGACTCTGACATGGTCGGCAAGAGATATGGCATCTTACTCAAATGTGTCTGAGAATTATCTGCTTGAGAACGGTACTTACTACTTTGAAGTTGCGCGCGATGCAGGGGATGCCTGGGAGATTTATTACGGACTGGGAGATCACACAGAGGACGCAGAGCGCTATCTGCTGAGCTGGGATCTGGATGCCAATGCTTTCACTGAGAGTGAGGACGAGATCGCAGAGGTGGTGATCGACATCGCTTCGAGAGCTTCGCTTGACTGCTCAGGTGTGAACAACACTTACGATGTTTCCTATAAAGAGGGCGCAGATTATCTTGTGGATGAGCTTGGAAATCTGCACATCCTGAAGGATGAAGTGACAGGAACAACGTACACAAATCTGTTTACCGGCGATGTGTATGAGGATGGAACATATGATTACGATGCACAGGGAATTGGCGAAGTGACAGATGGCTATCTGCACCGTGTGGATGACTCCGCAGGGGCAAAGGTTGCCGATGCGGCAGCGATCACAGCAGAGAATTATCCGGAAGAGCCAAACGAAGAAGAAGAAAATCTGAACTATGAACTTCGCGGAATCGAGAGTGCTTATGAGTTTGACGGAGTGAGCACCGAAAAGCTGGCAGTACTTGACGAGGCAGCAGAAGAAGAAGTGACAAACGTGACGTATTACAATACTTCGGGAGAAGTTCAGAACATCATGCTGTCAGATGTCTATGCGTTTACTTACAATGAGGCTGGCGAGAGCTATCACAATATGGCTGATATCAAGGCGTTCCTTGAGGAACTGAGCATTGATACATCTGCGCTTGGCGAGGAATACACACAGGAGACAGAGGACTATATCTGGAGCTGTTTCCTGAATCAGATGGATGTCTTTGAGCTGATGACCCTGTTCTACTGTTCAGGTTTCCAGGGACCAAGCTTTTTACAGTATGGTATTCCAAAGAGCTACAATGCAGATGGTCCAGAGTCAATCGGGACAAAAGGTGACAATACAATCGAGATCACAACATTCGTTCCGGCTCTGTTAGGTACTTCCTGGAATCCAGACCTTGCGAAACAGTACGGTATTGCAATCGCGGGAGAGGCAGTCTCCGAGGCTTCCGGAACAGAAGCAACTGTCATGTGGTACGCGCCAAATCTGAATCATCACCGCGGTATTTTAGGCGGAAGAAGCAATCAGAATTACTCAGAGGATTCTGACCTTGCAGGCGAAATCTGTGCAGCTCAGGTGGTTGGAACACAGGCTATGGGCGTGGCATGTGTGGTAAAACATTTCGCATTGAACGATGCAGAATTCGACCGTGAAGGTGTTTGCACCTTCTGTTCTGAGCAGGGAATCCGAGAGGAATACTGCGATGCATGGGAGAAAGTATTCAAAGCGGGAGCATCCGCTACGATGTGCTCTCTGGGACGTGTAGGCACACATGAAGTGTGTGAGAGCACAGCAATGTGTAAGTCTTTACTGCGCGATGAGTGGGGATTCGACGGACACATTATCACAGATGGTTACGGCGTGACAAAATATATGTACCCGATCTCCTGCCTGATCAATGCAGACTGTGGTCTTCTGGTTATGTTTAATGCAGATCACATGAGCAATAAGGCAGATTACTATGAACTTTACGAGTTCTACAGAGAATATCCAAATGCAATCGTGTCTGCGCTGAAACAGTATGACAAAGAGATGTGCATCAGCAAGATGGAGACAGGAACCTTCTGGTATTACTATTCAGATTATACTTATGAAGATTATCTCGCATCTGAGAATGCAGAGAACCGCTATGGATACGATGACTACGGCGAGACCATGTGGTACGTTACCTCGATCGCAGTGGACTACACACAGAATGTGACAGAGACGGATCAGGGTATCACCGTTACACTGGAAGATAACGGGCAGATCTTTAAAGAGCAGAGTGGTTTACTGTTCACCGTAAATCTGACGGTCAAAGAAGGAGCAGCAGCAGGAAATTACGGTATCAGCCTCGATGCGGCAGAAGGTATGGCGTTTACCGGAAAGAATGGAGTGTACACAGCAACGTACAGTGTAGGTCTTGGAGAAAGCGAATGGGATCTCTCAACGTGGGAAGGTTTTTCCTATCCAAACACCTATATGAGCAGCTGGGATGAATATTATGGTTCCCTCGGCGGATCGGAGGATCCAAATATCACACTCGTTGCAAGTTATATTGCAGTTGCTGAATAGGTTCGGAAAAAATTATAATAGACAGATCTCAAAAAATAAAGAGTTCCCCTCCTTTTATAGATGGAGCACGGCAAAACAGAGTCCCCCCTCTGGAGCCGTGCTCCATTTTTTGTGTTAGAATAAAAAACTTGATAATAAAGTAACTATAGAGACTTTCTGATGTAAAATAATCCCGATGAGATTCTGGAAAGATGACAGCCATAAGAAAGATCAAAGAGTGGTTTACGGGTGTACACAGGATGGCATACGCAACGGCACACATGATACCCTGCCGGCATTTTCTTGACAAACATTTAACATAGACTTGAAAAATTTGGGTGGTCAACCGCTGGAAAATATGGTATACTTTTCAGGTGTATTTTTGAAAAATTCAAAAGCCGACAGTGCAAATAAGGTAAAAAGCTTGAATAAAGAGGTTTTGGGGTGAGAGGTTGGAATTAACAAGGGAAGAATTTTTAAAGAAATATAATATTTCCGAAGAAGAATTCTGCGAGGCAGGACTGTCATGGGAGGATTTGCTGGCGATTGCGAGGGACTACCGGAATAAAATGATGCGGTATGACCGGATTCGAAAGCAATTCATCGCAGAATTTTTTATGTACCGCGAAAAAGAGACAGGGCTTCAATCTTACCGAAGCAGAGTGAAAGATCCGGAACATCTGTTAGAAAAAATTATCCGCAAAAGAAAGGAAAATTATATTAAGTACCGCTCGCTGACAAAGGAAAACTACGAAAAGTTTGTGATGGATTTGATTGGTGTCAGAGGGCTTCTTTTATATAGGGAAGACTGGGTGATTTTCCATCAATACCTGATCGGACATTTTTTGAACGATCCGAGAAAATATGTGAAGGATTGCGTGAGAGACTACAGTGACGAGACGGACCGGTATATTGTGGAGCCTCCGAAAGTGCACATGCGTCTCGGAGACTATGCAGATATCTATTTTAATTGGATCTCGAGGGATAATATTCTGGATCAAAAGCACTATCGATCCGTACACTACATCGTAAAGTATGAGGGAGTCTACATTGAGATTCAGATCAGAACCTTGTTTGAGGAGGGATGGGGAGAGATTGACCATCACATTATCTATCCGTACAAGAAAGATGATCCGATGCTCAATGAATTCTCAGAACTGTTAAACAGACTCTCGGGAATGGGAGATGAGATGGCGTCATTTTACAAACGGCTTCAGGTTGTGCCAGACGAGGCATTTCAGAGAAAGGATTCCATCGTCAATCCTAAAATTATGACGAACAATTTTGAGGGAGATCTTCACCCTGTGGATCTGAGACAGATCTCAACGGTGGAGGATGCGATCAGGAGCGTTTTGGATGAGTAGAGGGGGAAACGCAATGGCAGTGACAAGAATATTTGGAATTTCTGAGGAGACAGAGGAGTCGTCTGAACGTATGATCGAGGCGATACGCCAGGGAAAGATTAAACAACATTTGCTGCGCAATACATACCAGGTGCGCCAGGGGGCGCTCGAGGAGAAGGAGTTTGCGCAATACCGTGATTTCGTCAGGACAAAGTTTTTTTGTGAAATTTTAAGTTTAAGTGGAAGTGACATGGATGAATAATATAGAAAATGTTTACATGAATTATCGAAATATCATCGATGAGTTCACCGAGGATCGTGTGATGGACCGGTATCGGATTTTACACCAGGAAATCAAAGAATTTTTGGAGAGTGCTGCGATCGAGAAGAAAGTACGTGTGGATGAGGTGATTCTGATGCATGCGGTGTTGGACTACTACAGCGATGTCTCCAGGCAGAAGCAGTTCCATAAGGTTGACCACATTAATGATATGAAATCTATCGCATATGAAACCTTCTGGTTTCTGCGCCGAAAGCCGCTTCAGATACTAGAAAATGAAGAGCAGAGCGAATTGCTGGCTTTTGTAAATGAAAAATTTGCTTTCTCAAGAATTGCCTATTTTCTAGTGGGAAGTGGGAAAGGTGCTGTGCTGGATGAGGAACACAAAAAGGCCTTCTTAAATTATCTTGATACCTTTTACTATTTTCTGAAATACCGCAATGTCGATGCACAGATGCTGGAATTGATGATTATGGGATTTAAGGCAGGAGTGATGGTGGCGGAAGACTTAAAAGAAAAATGACAAAAAGACGGACAATATGGCAGATGCCTGCCGCAAAGAGGAGGGATACTCACTTTGTGGCAGGCAATTTCTTCTTTTCGGGGAAAAATGTGACATAGAACACAGTGCCTTCCGCAGCGTTGCTGGTTGCACGAATTTTTCCGTGATGTTTTTGGACGATGCTCTGGGCGATAGAAAGCCCAAGACCGTATCCTCCATTTTTGTGCGCTCTGGACTTATCAGACCGGTAAAAGCGCTCAAAGATATGCTCGAGATCTTTCGGTGCGATCGGATCTCCACTGTTTTGAACGGTGAGGAGAATCTTGTTTTGCTCTTCTGAGAGGTGGAATTGTACCGTTCCGTTTGCACACGTATATTTGCAGGCATTGTCGAGAAGGATGATCATCAGCTGCTTGATTTGTTCTTCGTTTCCAAAAAGCCAGAGATCAGGCGCAATATCTTCGACGATCGTGATTTTTTTCTCGAATGCGATCGACTCAAAAGGAAGCAGGCAGCTCCACGCTGCGTCGCTCAGATTAAAGGAAGAAAAATCGACTGGAATCTGGCTGGCATCTGATTTTGCGAGAAAGAGCAGATGATCGACGAGCTTTTTCATGCGAGCGGACTCTGCCTGTGTGTTTTCAATCCATTTCATCTGTTGTCGGATCGTGTCATCAGGGTGGGCGAGCAAAATGTTGAGGTTGGCGAGGATGACGGTCAGAGGTGTTTTCAGCTCATGGGAAGCATCCGCCACAAATTGATTTTGCTGAGTCCACGCTTCCTCCACCGGATGCAGCGCCCATTTGGCGAGAAACAGTGTGATAAAAAAGAAAGCGATGATACACAAAAACAGTGTGATGGTATAATTGATCAGCATCGTGCGCATAGAAGAAATCTCATAGCTCAGATCCGAAAAAGCAATTTTAAATCCCTCAGGTACAACGCGCCTGAGAAAACGGAGTTCAAGGTCAGATAAGATACCGTTATCTCGTGAAGAGGAGAGTGCTTCTTCCACAGCACGCGACAGTGTGTCCGAGGAAAGACTGGTATTGGTATCATACTGTGACAAAATGTGACCATTCATATCTGTCAGCACAAAATAGATCGGAATGAAATCAGCGGGAGCAGCATTTCGTTTCTCTGATTTGATGCCTAGTTTCTTCGGATTGTCGTCGAAGGAGCGGTCAAGACTCTGTTCCATGCGGGTGGTCGTCTCAATTTCGAGCCGCTTTGACTGGAAGATCACAAGTGCACCGAAGATGACGAGCAGGACAAGACTGATCAAGATCATATTGATACAGATAAACTTTTTGCGAAGTTTTTTTATCACGATGCAGGACCCTCCAGGCGATAGCCGACTTTGCGTACCGTGTTGATGGAGACACAGGAGCCTAGAAAGACCAGCTTTTTCCTGAGAAAAGAGATGTATGCCTCCACATTGTTATCCTCTGCGTTTGAGTCATTCCCCCAGACTCTGGAGATCAAAGCCTCCTTTGACAGTACGATTTTCTGATTGGCTATCAAAAGTTTCATGATTTCAAATTCTTTATAACTTAGATGAATGGACTTACAGCCGCAGCTCAGATCACAGGTGGACAGATGGAGGGTCAGATCCAGAAAACGCTGTTCTTCGAGAACGACATCGCCCTGACGTCTCGTCAGCGCACGGATTCTTGCCAGCAATTCTTCCGGAACAAAAGGTTTTGTCATATAGTCATCTGCACCGCTGTCAAGACCGGTGATTTTGTCGCGGATATCATCTTTTGCTGTCAATAGGATGACTGGGGTGGCAATGTGGCAGGCGCGCAGCTCGCGCACGAGATCGAAGCCATTGATGCCGGGCAGCATGACGTCGAGGATGATGACGTCATAAGAATTGTTTTTCGCATAATACAATCCGTCTGTGCCGTTATATACGATGTCTGCCATATATTTTTGTTCTCTCATAATTTCGCCGAGTGCATCTGCAAGGCGTACTTCATCTTCTACGATCAGTAAATTCATACAGAGATCTCCCATTCCTTTCTTGTTTCTGAGTTTTTGTTTGTTTTTTGTATCTTGATATCAGATGTCCCGCAGGTCTTATACATGAAGGGCTAATGCACATTTTGGGACTTTGGGATCATCGTATCACGGGGAGCTGAAATTAACCTGAAAGGATTTTTTAAGAGTAATTTCAGATTTTCATTATATGATAAAAACAACAATACAGCAAGAGGTGAAGAAATGGCAGAGTATCAGGAAAACTTTAAGCGATATGAAAAAAAGTATCTTTTGGATGAAAGACAGTATGAAAGGCTGAGAAAAGAAATGAGCGAAGAAATGGAAGAAGATCAGTATGGACTTCACACAATCTGTAATATCTACTATGATACACCAGATTTTCAGCTGATTCGGATGTCACTGGAAAAGCCGATCTACAAAGAGAAGCTTCGGATGCGCAGCTACGGTGTGCCGTCGAAGATGGATGAGGTGTTTCTGGAAATCAAAAAGAAATTCAAGGGTGTTGTCTATAAGAGAAGGGTTTCCATGACAGATGAAGAGGCGATGCGATATTTGAACCATGGGATTCATCCTAAGAATGATGGGCAGATTATGCATGAGATCGAATGGGTGGTCAAGCGTTACGCACCGCTTCGCCCTATGGTCTATATTGCGTATGACAGGGTAGCATTATTCGGAAAACATAATCCGGACCTGCGTATGACATTTGACCGCAGAATCCGTTTTCGAACAGAGAAGGTAGATTTATGTGCAGGGAGTTATGGAACAGAAATTTTAGACCCAGGACAAATCCTGCTGGAAGTAAAAATTCCGGGGGTCATGCCTCTGTGGATGAGTGATTTGTTTGCGGAACTCAAGATTTATCCAGTTTCCTTTTCAAAGTACGGTACATGTTACCAAAATTATATTTTACCAGCGATGGAGCAAGGAGGAAAAAGTTGTGCTTGACAGTATTTTAAATGTCTCAGGAACTGCGGATATCTCGGAGGGAGCATTTTTTCTGTGCACACTCGTGTCATTTGTGCTGGGACTTGCACTGGCGGGTATCCATATGTACAAAAATCACTGTACAAAAAACTTTATCATTACACTCATTATTTTGCCGGCGGTCGTACAGATTGTGATCATGATGGTCAATGGAAATCTGGGAACAGGAGTAGCTGTGATGGGAACGTTTGGACTGGTGCGTTTTCGGTCGATGCCGGGAAATTCGCGGGAGATCACGAGTGTGTTTCTGGCGATGGCAGTCGGTCTTGCGACAGGAATGGGTTACCTTGCTTTGGCAGCCGTATTTGTTGTGCTGATAGGTATTGTTCTGATCGTTTTTCAGACGATTCCGTTTCCATCGGAAAGACAGCAGCGAAAGGAATTAAAAATCACGATCCCTGAAAATCTCGATTATACAGATTTGTTTGACGATCTGTTTGAGGTTTACGCAAAAGAAGTCTCTCTGGTGAAGGTGAAGACGACAAATATGGGAAGCCTGTATGAATTACAGTATGAGATCCGAATGAAAAATGAAAAATCAGAGAAAGAAATGATCGATGCGCTCAGATGCCGCAATGGCAATCTGCCAATCATATGTGGTCATTTTCCTGAAAATCGGGAAGAATTGTAAGGAGGAGTCAATATGAATCGAAAAGAAAAGGCAAAGACAGTGATGGTATGGGGAATGGCAGCGGCACTTGTAGCGGGATACTGCATGAGTGACATCCCAAATGCATCCGTGCGTTCCTGCGTGACAGAGATCTCTCAGGCAGGCGAGAAGGATTTATCAGAAAAGTATCCGGCAGAATGGGCAGAAGAAAGTGCCACGTTGATTTCGTGCAGCGGCGATACGGCATCCGTGGACGGCGATGGAGCCAGTTTCCAAAATGGCATTTTGCTGATCGAGAAGGCAGGAGTCTATGTCGTTTCAGGGGAATTGTCAGATGGACAGATCTGTGTAGATGCTGACAAAGAAGATGAAGTGCAGCTTGTGTTGAACGGCGCAAAACTTCACTGTGAGAATCAGGCAGTGATCTATGGAAAACAGTGTGACCGGCTGATTGTGACGCTGGCTGACGGCACAGAAAATCAGGTCTCCGACGGAGAAACATACATATTTGAAGGGGAAGAGGATGAACCAAATGCAGCCATTTTCAGCAAAGATGATTTGATTATCAATGGAACAGGAGCACTGGAAGTAGAGGGCAACTATGGTCATGGAATCCGGACAAAGGATGACTTGATTCTGATCTCAGGGACGATTTCGGTCACAGCAGTCAAGGATGGAATCAAGGGAAAAGACAGTGTGACGGCAGAGAATCCTGAGCTGACGATTGTGTCAGGGGAAGATGGACTGCGCTCGGACAATGACAAGGAAGAAGACAAAGGAACGATTCTTCTGAAAGATGGGACGTACACAATCACAGCGGGACAGGATGGAATTCAGGCAGAGACAACGCTGGAAATCTTGGGAGGTTCCTATGAGATCACGACAGGAGGAGGAAGTGAGAGTGCTGCCTCCGCTCAGAAGCAGATGGAATTTGGCGGAAAGATGCAGGGAGAACGTGCGACTAGACCTGATATGGGAAGCATGCCTGGGATAGGAAAAATGGAAATTGCAACTTCTGGGGATGCGCAGGAAATGCGAAAGGAGAAGACGCAGCCAGAAGAGATGCCAAGTCAGCCGGAGAAGCCTGTACAGCCAGACGAGGCGGCACAGACAGAGGAGACGTCTGACATCAGCAAAAAGGGAATCAAAGCAGGAACCAACATAACGATTTCAGGCGGAACGTTCTTGCTCGACACGGAGGATGATGCGATTCATGTCAACGGAAGTGCTGAAATTTCAGACGGCAAATTTGAGATTTTTGCCGGGGATGACGGATGTCATGCAGACAAAGATTTCGTGGTTTCAGGCGGTGAGATTCAGATAGAAAAAAGCTATGAAGGGCTGGAAGGCAGCAATGTCACAATATCGGGGGGAACGATCTCGATTGTGTCAAGTGACGATGGCATCAACGCGGCAGGCGGAAGTGATCTGGGAGGTGCAGAGAGATTTTTTGGAGGATTTTCTGCTGAAGAAGGTGTAACCTACAAGCTTACCATCAGCGGAGGCGAAGTTGCGGTGGATGCAGGAGGAGATGGGCTTGACTCGAACGGAACCTTGGAGATCAGTGGAGGCATTATCACGGTGAACTCGACAGGAGGTGCAGATGGTGCCATCGATGCCGAGCGCGGTGCGAAGATGACGGGAGGTGTCGTGCTTGCGGCAGGAAGCTCTTCTATGGCGACGGCATTTTCAGAAGATTCAGAGACACCATCTGTGATGATTTATTTCAACGAGATTCAGCAGGCACAGACACGAATTTCTCTTGTGGATGAAGAGGGAAATGTGGTTTGCAGCTTTGTACCGGAAGAACAGTACCAGAATCTGGTGATTGGGTCAGACAAGATAGAACTCGGAAAGACCTATACGGTGATGAGCGGCGGCAGTGTCGAAGGAGTGGAAGCAGGATTCTGTGAAGCGGGACAGCTTGAGGGAGCGCAGGAAGTGACCAGTGTGACCTTTGATCAGAATGTAAAACGAATTTCACAGGATGGAACGGAAAATAGTAATTTTGGTGGCATGATGAAAGGCGGCTTTGGAAGAAGATAGGAAGTAAAAGGGCGGCGAAGAACTTCGGAAAGGTAAAACGATGAATCAGGCGGAGAGAAAAAAACAGTTAAAAGAAAGAAAAAAAATTATTAGAAGACTGACTGCTTTTGGAATCATAGCGATTGTCATGGCAGGAGGATTCTCAACTGAGATCGGTCAGAAAACACAGATAGAAGAAGACAGCAAAATATGGTCAGAGACCATCTCATTTACAGAGTATTCTGATGAGACAGAAGCGGATGAAACAGTATTGATTTCCACACCTTATTTGTCGCAGGCGGATAAATACCCGACCGGTTGTGAGTGTGTCAGCGCTGCGATGGTCTTACAGTTTTGGGGATATTCCTACACGGTGGATGAACTGATTGAGCAGTTCTTGCCGATGAGTGATTTGAAGGCAAAGAGAAATGGGCAATTGACAGGTCTGTCCCCGGAAGAGGCGTTTATCGGGAATCCTTATCTGGAGGACAGCTATGGATGTTATGCGCCGGTGATCTGCCAGATGTTAGAGCAGGCTGTGGACTCCCAAAATGAGGTCAGAAATCTGACCGGCATGGGGATGGAAGAACTCTGCCGGGAATATCTTGACGAAGGGCTTCCGGTGCTGTGCTGGGTGACAATCAACATGGAGGAGCCGGGCGAAGGGACAAGCTGGCGTCTGGAAGGGGAAGATGAGTGGTTTACCTGGATCGCGAAGGAACATTGTATGGTACTGGTCGGATACGACAACAACGATTATTATTTTAATGATCCGTATGACGGAAATGGACTGGTACACTGGGAGAAAAGTCTGACACAGATGCGCTATGAACAACTGGGATGTCAGGCGGTCGCTCTGATATAAAAGATAGAAAAAAGAGTCATCAGAAGCCGGAAAAACAGAAAGGTTTTTGATGACTTTTTTTGATGGAAAGAAATTGTTTGATTTGGATAAAAAAACAAGTTACTTTTTTTAGTAGATATGATATACTAAACACAAGAAACTGCACAAGACAGATTTCTATGGGAAACGTCATAAAAATGGCACAGTAAGGTCCTGATTGCAAACAAGTATGACGTTGCATATCATGTTACAGAAAAAAGAGCTTGAGGTGACATATGAAGAGAGTATTGCTGAAATTAAGCGGAGAGGCATTGGCCGGGAGCAAAAAGACGGGATTTGATGAGCCGACTGTGACAAAAGTGGCACAGCAGGTCAAACAGCTGGTAGATCAGGGAATGGAAATCAGCATCGTGATCGGAGGCGGCAATTTTTGGAGAGGACGTTCTAGTGAGAATATCGACCGCACGAAGGCAGACCAGATTGGTATGCTTGCCACGGTGATGAACTGCATCTATGTCTCTGAGATTTTTCGCTCTGTGGGGATGGAGACCCAGGTTTACACGCCATTTGCCTGCGGTGCATTTACAGAGTTGTTTTCAAAAGACAAGGTGTTAGCGGGATTCAAAAAAGGAGTTGTCTCTTTCCTGGCAGGAGGGACAGGACATCCGTATTTCTCAACTGACACAGCTACTGTGCTGCGTGCGATCGAGATTGAGGCGGATGTGATTCTGTTGGCGAAATCGATCGACGGTGTGTATGACAGCGATCCGAAGAAGAATCCGGATGCAAAGAAATATGACACGATCTCGATTCAGGAAGTGATCGATAAGAAGCTGGGCGTCGTGGATATGGCTGCATCGATCTTATGTATGGAAAACAAAATGCCGATGCTGGTGTTTGGCCTGAACGAGGAAAACAGCATTGTAGATACGGTGAACGGAAAATTGAAAGGGACGACTGTGACCGTAGAATAACATGATACCAGGGTGACAAAGTGCGGAGCGATCCTGAGGTATCGCAGAAACCAAATATCTTTTAAACACAACATCTTAAGATTAGGGAGGATAAGAAAAAATGGATGAGAGAATTAAAGTGTACGACACAAAAATGACGAAATCTTATAACAGTCTGATGACAGATTTTGCGGCAATCCGTGCAGGAAGAGCAAATCCGCATGTACTGGACAGAATCATGGTGGACTATTATGGAACACCGACTCCAATCAATCAGGTGGCAAATGTCACGGTTCCGGAGGCGCGTATGATTCAGATTCAGCCGTGGGAGTCAAAGATGGTAAAGGTGATCAACAAAGCGATCATGGTCTCTGACCTCGGAATCAACCCGAGTGATGACGGAAGAGTGATCCGCCTTGTATTCCCAGAGCTGACGGAGGAGCGCAGAAAAGATCTTGTGAAGGATGTAAAGAAAAAAGGTGAGGCAGCAAAAGTGGCAGTCCGCAACATCCGCCGCGATGCAAATGAAACATTTAAGAAATTAAAAGGGACAGAAGTTTCTGAGGATGAGATTAAAGATTTGGAAGAACAGGTACAGAAGATGACCGATAAATACATTAAAGAGATCGACAAAGCAATTGAAGAAAAATCAAAGGAAATCTTGACTGTATAAGAGGGAATGTCTCAAAACATTGTGTGGATGATACGAATGTTTTGGGACTTTCTTACGCTTAGGAGTAGAGAAGAAAGGAAGAAGAGTATGGCAGTACCACAGCATGTGGCAATTATTTTAGACGGAAATGGAAGATGGGCAAAGAGCAAGGGAATGCCGAGAAATTATGGACATGTAAAAGGCGCAAAGAATTTGGAAGTGATCTGTGAGGACGCTTACAATATGGGAATCAAATATCTGACGGTCTATCTGTTCTCAACAGAAAACTGGAAAAGACCGGAGGATGAAGTGGAAGCACTGATGAAGCTGTTTCGCAGCTACACAAAGACATGTGTCAAGACGGCGATGAAAAACAATATGAAAGTGCGCACGATCGGAGATCCGTCGGCTCTGGACTCTGATCTTCAGGAAAGTCTGCGTGTCCTTGAAGAGACGTCAAAGGACAACACCGGGCTGAATTTCCAGATTGCTATCAACTATGGCGGGCGGGACGAGATTGTGAGGAGCATCCGCAAGCTTGTGAAGGATTGTAAGGAAGGAAAGGTTTCCGAGGAGGAGATTGATGAGGAAATGTTTTCGCGTTATCTTGACACGCATGATATCCCTGATCCTGATCTTCTGATCCGCACAAGCGGGGAGCAGAGACTGTCAAATTATCTGATCTGGCAGCTTGCATACACAGAGTTTTACTTTACGGACGTGCCATGGCCGGCGTTTACGAAAGAAGATCTGCAAAAAGCGATCGAAAAGTACAACAGTCGTGAGCGGCGTTTCGGAGGTGTAAAGGAGGAATAAAGTTGTTTAAGACGAGATTGCTGAGCGGGATTGTTCTGGTGCTTGTGGCGCTGGTCACAATCATCAGTGGAGGAAAGATTTTGTGGCTGACATGTCTGGTGATCTCACTGTTGGGACTCAATGAGCTATACCGTGCAGTCGGAGTGGAATCGACGAAAAAGAGAGAGAACTGGGGGCTGGCCTGTGCAGGATATCTGGCTGTTTTTGCCCACTATCTCATTTTAATTTTGGGGCAAGAATCATATAGTATGGTGAGTATGGTCTTTATACTGATTTTTATCATGTCGGTCTATGTGTTTACGTTCCCCAAATACAATGCTGAACAAGTGATGGCGGCATACTTCGGTGTCATTTATGTAGGTGTGATGATCTCGTATATTTATCAGACGAGGATGCTGGAGGACGGTGCCTTTTTGGTGTGGCTGATTTTCCTCTGCTCTTGGGGGTGTGACACCTGTGCATACTGTGTGGGAGTTCTGTTTGGAAAGCATAAGATGAGTCCGAAACTCAGCCCGAAAAAATCAGTGGAAGGAGCTGTGGGAGGTGTTGCGGGAGCCGCACTGCTGGGAGCGATCTATGCATTTGCCGTCTCAGAACATCTCATGACAGACGGCAATCCGATGATCCTCTACGCCCTCATCTGTGCTGTGGGAGCTTTGATCTCCATGGCAGGAGATTTGGCGGCATCTGCGATCAAGCGCAATCATCAAATCAAGGATTATGGAAAGTTGATACCGGGGCATGGCGGGATTCTGGATCGCTTTGACAGCGTGATTTTTACCGCTCCCATCATTTATTTTCTGGCGATAGTTTTGATGTAGGTGGAGGAAAGCATGAAGACAATATCAATTTTGGGATCGACAGGATCGATCGGAACCCAGACACTGGAAGTCGTGGAAGAGCAGAAGGATTTGAAGGTGGCAGCACTCGCAGCAGGGAGCAATATCACACTTTTGGAGCGTCAGATCCGCAAATTTCATCCATCACTTGTGGCTGTGTGGGAGGAGAAAAAAGCAAAAGAGCTGAGAGAAAATGTAAAAGACCTCAACGTAAAGGTGGTCAGCGGCATGGAGGGTCTTCTGGAAGCCGCGACAGTCGCAGAAGCAGAGATTGTGGTGACAGCGGTGGTCGGCATGATAGGAATCCGTCCAACGATCGCGGCGATTGAGGCGGGAAAGGACATTGCACTTGCGAACAAGGAGACACTTGTGACGGCAGGTCATCTGATTATGCCTCTCGCCAGAGAACATGGTGTTCAGATTTTGCCGGTGGACAGTGAGCACAGCGCCATTTTTCAGTCGCTCAACGGCGAGAGAAGGGATAAAATCGGTAAAATTTTGCTGACGGCTTCTGGTGGTCCATTCCGCGGAAGAAAAAGAGGAGAGCTTGAGAATATTCAGGTGGAAGATGCGCTGAAGCATCCAAACTGGAGCATGGGACAGAAAATCACCATCGACTCTGCGACGCTGGTAAATAAAGGACTTGAGGTGATCGAGGCAAAGTGGCTTTTTGGTGTCGGGCTTGACCAGATTCAGGTTGTTGTACAGCCGCAGAGTGTGATTCACTCGATGGTGGAATTTGAGGATGGCGCGGTGATTGCACAGCTTGGCACGCCGGATATGAAACTTCCGATCCAATATGCACTTTTCTATCCTGAGAGAAGGTTCCTCGGAGGAAAACGGTTAGATTTTGCTCAGCTTGGGCAGATTACCTTCGAGGAGCCGGACATGGAGACGTTTCTGGGTCTGCCTCTGGCGATGGAGGCGGCGAGAAAGGGCGGATCGATGACGACGGTGTTTAACGCGGCGAATGAGCGCGCAGTCAGCAAATTTTTGAGACGCAAGGTATCTTTCTTGCAGATCTACGACATGATTTCGGAGTGTATGGAGAGACACCATTTGATTGAAAATCCGACTTTGGATCAGATTTTGGAGACAGAACAGGAAGTATACGATTTTATAGAAAGCAGGTGGTAGTTTGAAGATTGTTGTTGCACTTTTGGTATTCAGCATTATCATTATCATTCACGAGTTGGGACATTTTTTGCTGGCGAAACTGAATGGAATCACAGTTGTGGAATTTTCGCTTGGCATGGGACCGAGAATTGTGTCAACGGTAAAGGGAGGAACGAGATATTCCTGGAAGCTTCTGCCGTTTGGCGGGTCCTGTATGATGTTGGGCGAAGATGAGAGCAGCAGTGAGGAGGGTTCGTTTGGCAGTAAGTCTGTGTGGGCGCGAATATCTGTAATTGCTGCAGGACCAATCTTCAATTTTATTTTAGCATTTGTATTATCTGTTTTCGTCATCGGGAGCATCGGCTATGATGCGCCGAAGATTTTGAGTGTGGTGGAAGGATATCCGGCTTCAGAGGCAGGAATGCAGGCAGGGGACATCATCACAAAGATGAACGGAAAACGCATCCATCTCTACAGGGAGGTGTCAAATTATACTAGTTTCCATCAGGGAGAGAAGGTGACGCTGACGTACGAGAGGGACGGAGAAGAGCATCAAGTGACTCTGGTGCCGAGGGAGACGGAGGATGGAAGAAAAATTCTCGGAATCACGGGAAGCTCCAATTATCGTGAGAAAGCAAATGCGATCGAGACACTGAAATACAGTGCCTATGAAGTAAAATACTGGATTGAGACGACGATTGACAGTCTTATGATGATGATACAAGGGAGAGTAAGTCTTGACGATGTCTCAGGACCGGTCGGGGTTGTCAGCGTGATTGGTGAGACGTATGAAGAGAGCTCAAAGGATGGGGCTTTCTATGTCTGGCTGAATATGCTGAACATTGCGATTTTGCTGACAGCAAACTTAGGAGTGATGAATCTTTTGCCGATCCCTGCATTGGACGGCGGACGTCTGGTATTTTTGATCATTGAGGCAATCCGTGGAAAGAGAATCGACGCACAGAAGGAAGGCATGGTACATTTGATCGGTCTGACGCTGCTGATGCTTTTGATGGTGGTTGTGATGTTCAATGATGTGAGAAAGCTTTTCTAGAGTGAGGAAGAAGGGTATCAATCGCGACTTCTCTGCATACTTATAATAGAGAAGATGGAAAACTGAGGAAATGCGATATGGAGAGAAAAAGCTTAAGAGCGATGCAGCAGGAGGCGATTGATACAGGAAATCTCAGAGTGCGTGTCAGGGTAGAGGGAAGAGAGATTCCGGTGCCAGACGCGGATGTGAAGATTTCTTATTCGGGGGAACCCGATTCGACGGTGGAGGAGGTTGTGACAGACTCCACAGGGCAGACAGAGTCAGTTGTTTTAAAGACGCCACCGTTAGAGTACAGTATGGAACCGTCAGAGGTACAGCCTTACTCCGAGTATACGCTGCAGATTTCAGCACCTGGTTATGAGAGTGTCACCATAACAGGTGCTGAACTTTTATCTGCGCAGACAGCGCTTCAGGAGGTGTGGCTCAGACCTGTGGAAGTGGGGGAAGTGCCGGATGTCATTACAATTCCGGACCATACGCTGTATGGGGTATATCCTCCAAAGATCGCAGAGTCGGAGATTAAGCCGATGGAGACGTCAGGAGAGATTGTCCTGAGCAGGGTTGTGATCCCAGAGTATGTGGTTGTCCATGATGGATCACCGCGAGATACGACGGCAGGGGATTATTATGTCCGATATCGTGATTATATCAAGAATGTCGCTTCAAGTGAGATTTATGCGACGTGGCCAAGGGAGACGATCATGGCGAATGTGCTGGCGATCATGTCATTTACGTTGAATCGCGTGTATACAGAGTGGTATCGCAACAAAGGATTTGACTTTACGATTACTTCCTCAACGGCGTTTGACCAGAAATGGATCTACGGCAGAAATACATTTGAGAGCATCGCTGAGGTGGTGGATGAGCTTTTTGACAGTTATCTGTCAAGACCGAATGTCAAACAGCCAATCCTGACGCAGTATTGTGACGGAAATCGAGTGACATGTCCGAACTGGATGAGCCAGTGGGGGAGCAAGAATCTCGGCGACCAGGGCTACCAGGCGATGGACATCATCCGGTATTACTATGGAGACTCGATGTACCGGAATACGGCGGAGGAAATCTCAGGCATTCCAGCCTCATGGCCTGGATACAGCCTGGATATCGGCTCATCCGGACCGAAAGTGCGACAGATTCAGGAGCAGCTCAACACGATATCAGAACATTATCCGCGCATACCGAAGATTGCGGCAGACGGAATTTACGGGGAGAAGACACAGGATGCTGTCCGTGTGTTCCAGTCGGTGTTTGGATTGCCTCAGACAGGTGTGGTCGATTACCGCACTTGGTATAAAATCCAGGAGATTTATGTTGGAGTGACGAGAATTGCAGAGCTGGTATAGATCTCGGATAACAAAGAAAAATTTGCGGTGAAACGACAAATTTGGAAGGCTCCAGAATCATTTTGCTGGATATATTTGGAAAGATCTATCGAAGTTTGTTGAAAGCGAATAGATCTTTCTGAATATATCTTAAAGAAAATCGAAAAATTTACTAAAAATTAAAGTGGGTATCTTAAGTTTCCTTTAAAAATGTGAAAAAATAATAAGAGGTATTGTTGTAGGGCAGAAATTGTGCTAAAATGCAACTCAACAGAAGGTGGGAAAGAAGAAGGAAAAAGGAAGGATATCATGAAAGAATTTTTGAAGCGCTATAAACATGCAGGATATCTTGTGTACTTGATAGGATATCTGATTGCATTTCAGTTTCTGGAAAAGAATGTGACGACGAATTTTCATGAGATTCATACATGGATTGACGACAAGATTCCATTTTGTGAGTATTTCATTATCCCGTACTTGATGTGGTTTGCGTTTGTTGCTGTGACAATTATATACTTTGTGTTTCAGGATAAAAAAGGATACTATAGGCTGATCACATTTTTGTTTACAGGAATGACGCTGTTTCTGCTTATCTCTTATATGTACCCGAATGGTCATCATCTTCGACCGAATGAGTTCGCACGGGATAACATTTTTGTAGATATGGTGAGGATGCTCTACAAGATTGACACGGACACCAATGTGCTCCCGAGTATCCATGTTTATAATTCTATCGGATGTTACATTGCTATCAGTAAATCTCCAAAGTTGAGACAGAAAAAGGGAATCCAGATCGGAAGCTTTGTTCTGATGGTTTTGATTATCCTGGCAACGATGTTTTTAAAGCAGCATTCTGTGATCGATGTAGTGGCAGGTACGGTTATGGCGAGAATGATTTATGAGATTGTATACCACTATGAAGACTATCTCGATTATGAAAAGAAACGTCCACGTCTTGTGTGGCAGAAATGACAATAGAACAGTGATATGACAGAGAGATGTCGCGATGTGGTGCCTCTATTCAGGGCGCCGCATCGGAGAGACATCTCTTTTTTGTGGAAGGATTTTCAGAGGGAGTGACAAGTTTACCGTTACTCAGAAAAAAAGGTTGAAATTCAAAAAAAACTGTGGTAGAATCTTAACAATTTGAGAACCTATGAGCTATCTGAAAAGAAAAAATCGGGTTTTAAAAGACCAGATCACAGTTTTCAGGTATGCATGATGTGGCTGTTTGCTGCATTTAGCTTAGGGAGGGCGTATGTGGCAAAGGGGTCGCAGACATAGGGAGCATCGAAGCTTTCTTGCGTTCTCTTTTTTTTTGGGAAAAATTGCCCCGGTTCTACAACTGGTGGAAAAACTGACAGAGCATGCAGGTTGAGATCAACAAAAAAAGAAAGGAAAACAGGTGGTAGAATGAAAGCATTTCTTATACTAGAAGACGGAACAGTATTTCAGGGAACCAGCATTGGTTCGACGAAAGAAGTGATCAGTGAGATTGTATTTAATACATCCATGACAGGATACCTGGAAGTGCTGACTGATCCGTCCTATGCTGGACAGGCAGTTGTAATGACTTATCCGTTAATCGGCAACTATGGAATTTGTTATGAAGATATGGAGTCGGAGAGACCATGGCCCGACGGCTATATCGTCCGCGAATTATCGAGAATGCCAAGCAACTTTAGAAGTGAAGATACCATTCAGAATTTCCTGAGCAGATATGATATTCCGGGAATCGCAGGAATCGACACGAGAGCGCTGACAAAGATTCTGCGCGAGAAAGGCACTATGAACGGAATGATCACGACGAATGAGCATTATGATCTCGACGAGATTCTTCCAAAACTGAAAGCATACACGACTGGAAAAGTGGTGGAGAAGGTAAGCAGCAGAGAAAAATATGTTCTGGAGGGCAACGGTCCAAAAGTGGCACTGCTTGATCTGGGAGCGAAAAGAAATATTGCGCGCTCTCTCAACAAGAGAGGATGTCAGGTGACCGTGTATCCGGCATGGACGAGCGCGGAGGAGATTCTTGCCTCCAATCCAGATGGAATCATGCTGTCGAACGGACCTGGAGATCCGAAGGAGTGCACTGAGATTATCAAAGAGATCCGAAAACTGTATGAGTCCAATGTCCCGATTTTTGCGATCTGCCTCGGTCATCAGCTGATGGCTCTTGCGACCGGCGCTGACACCCACAAGATGAAGTACGGTCACCGCGGCGGCAACCATCCAGTCAAGGACTTAAAGACCGGAAGAGTTTATATTTCATCGCAGAATCATGGCTATGTGGTGGATACAGATCATCTGGATGAATCGGTTGCGGTTCCAGCTTTTGTCAACGTCAACGACGGGACGAATGAGGGACTTGCGTACACTGGAAAAAACATTTTTACTGTTCAGTTCCACCCGGAGGCTTGCCCAGGTCCGCTCGACTCAGGCTATCTGTTTGACCGTTTTATGAAAATGATGGAGGTGTCCAAATAATGCCAAAGAATCCTGATATTAAAAAAGTACTGGTCATTGGATCAGGTCCGATCGTGATCGGACAGGCAGCGGAGTTTGACTATGCAGGAACACAGGCTTGCCGCTCATTAAAAGAAGAAGGAATCGAAGTAGTGCTGCTTAACTCGAATCCTGCGACAATCATGACAGATAAAGATATCGCAGACCGCGTGTATATTGAGCCGCTCACGGTGGAAGTGGTAGAACAGCTGATTTTAAAAGAAAAACCGGACAGCGTGCTTCCGACCCTTGGAGGTCAGGCAGGACTGAACCTGGCGATGGAGCTGGAGGAAGCAGGATTTTTAAAGGCAAATAATGTCCGATTGATTGGAACGACTGCGCAGACGATCAAGAAGGCAGAGGACCGTCTTGAATTTAAGAGCACAATGGAGAAGATCGGCGAGCCAGTAGCAGCATCCCTTGTCGTGGAGAATGTCGAGGACGGTATCGCCTTCACAAACACGATCGGATATCCAGTTGTGCTGCGCCCGGCATACACTCTGGGAGGAAGCGGCGGCGGGATTGCGCATAATCAGGAAGAATTAGTGGAGATTCTGGAAAATGGTCTTCGTCTCTCCCGTGTTGGTCAGGTACTTGTTGAGCGCTGTATCGCCGGATGGAAAGAGATCGAGTACGAAGTGATGCGTGACAGTATGGGAAACTGCATCACCGTCTGCAACATGGAAAACATCGATCCAGTCGGCGTCCATACCGGTGACAGTATCGTTGTGGCACCTTCCCAGACACTGGGAGACAAAGAGTATCAGATGCTGCGTACCTCCGCGCTGAATATTATCAGTGAGCTGAACATTACTGGAGGATGTAATGTGCAGTATGCCTTAAATCCAGACAGCTTTGAGTACTGTGTCATCGAGGTTAACCCGCGTGTCAGCCGTTCCTCCGCTCTCGCCTCGAAAGCGACAGGATACCCGATCGCGAAGGTGGCAGCGAAGATTGCACTGGGATATACGCTGGATGAGATCAAAAATGCGATCACAGGAAAGACGTATGCGAGCTTCGAGCCAATGCTGGATTACTGTGTTGTGAAGATTCCGCGTCTTCCATTTGATAAATTTATCAGCGCCAAGAGAACGCTGACGACACAGATGAAGGCAACCGGAGAGGTGATGAGTATCTGCGACAACTTTGAGGGCGCTCTGATGAAGGCGATCCGTTCTCTGGAGCAGCATGTGGATAGTCTGATGTCGTATGATTTCTCATATTTGGACAAGGAAGATTTGATCGAAGAATTAAAGATTGTGGATGACCGAAGAATATGGAGAATTGCGGAAGCAATCCGAAAAGGCATTGACTATGAGACGATCCACAGTCTGACGAAGATTGACGTGTGGTTTATTGACAAGATTGCAATCCTGGTGGAGATGGAAGAGAAGCTCCGCACAGAGGAACTGACACCAGAGCTTCTGAAAGAAGCAAAACGCATGGAATTTCCGGATCATGTGATTGCATCGCTCACTGGCAGAAGCTTAGCAGAGGTCAAACAGATGCGTCTTGACAATGGCATCACAGCGGCATACAAGATGGTAGATACCTGCGCGGCAGAGTTTGAGGCGACAACACCATATTATTACTCTGTCTTTGGCAGTGAGAACGAAGCGATCGAGACGAGCGGAAGAAAGAAGATTCTCGTGCTCGGATCAGGTCCAATCCGAATCGGACAGGGAATTGAGTTCGACTTCTGTTCCGTTCACTGCACCTGGGCATTCTCAAAAGAAGGATATGAGACGATTATCATCAATAATAACCCAGAGACCGTCAGCACGGACTTTGATATCGCAGATAAACTGTATTTTGAGCCTCTGACGCCGGAAGATGTCGAGAATATCGTGCGCCTGGAGAAACCGGACGGAGCAGTGGTGCAGTTTGGCGGACAGACAGCGATCAAGCTGACCGAGGCGCTGATGAAGATGGGTGTTCCGATCCTTGGAACATCAGCAGAGAATGTCGATGCGGCAGAGGACAGAGAGCTCTTCGACCAGATTCTGGAGAAGTGTGAAATCCCAAGACCGGCAGGGCATACCGTGTTCACGGCGGAAGAGGCAAAGAAGGCTGCAAATGAGCTGGGTTATCCTGTGCTTGTCAGACCTTCCTACGTGCTCGGCGGACAGGGTATGCAGATCGCAATCGATGATGAGGATGTAGAAGAGTTTATCGGAATTATCAACCGCATTGCACAGGAACATCCGATTCTTGTCGATAAATATCTGGTCGGAAAAGAGATCGAAGTAGATGCAGTGTGCGACGGAGAAAATATTTTGATTCCTGGAATCATGGAGCATATCGAGCGCGCCGGCATTCACTCAGGAGACAGTATCTCGGTTTATCCGGCACAGAGTTTAAATCAGAAAGTAAAAGATACGATTGTAGAATATACAAAGAGATTGGCTAGATCCCTCCATGTCATCGGTATGATCAATATTCAGTTTATTGTCAGCCACGATGAGGTCTATGTGATCGAGGTAAATCCGCGCTCCAGCCGTACGGTCCCATATATCAGCAAGGTGACGGGCATCCCGATTGTGCCGTTGGCAACACAGGTGATCCTCGGAAAGAAGATCACAGATCTTGGATATCGCCCGGGACTTCAGCCGGAGGCAGAGTATGTAGCCGTCAAGATGCCAGTCTTCTCCTTTGAGAAGATCCGCGGAGCAGACATCAGCCTCGGACCGGAGATGAAGTCGACAGGAGAGTGTCTAGGAATCGCAAGGAGCTTTGACGAAGCACTGTACAAGGCATTTTTGGGTGCGGGTATCAATCTGCCGAAGCACAAGAAGATGATCATCACTGTGCGGGATGAGGATAAGAAAGACATCGTGGATATTGCGGCGAGATTTGAGAAGATTGGATACCAGATTTTCGCGACGAGAGGTACGGCAAAGGTACTGAAGGAGAACGGAGTTCACGCGATTCGTATCAACAAGATTGAGCAGGAATCACCGAACTTGCTCGACCTGATTCTGGGTCATGAGATTGACTTGGTCATCGACACGCCAAATCAGGGTGTGGAGCACTCCAATGATGGATTCCTGATTCGCCGAAATGCAATCGAGACGGGTGTCAATGTGCTGACAGCACTCGACACGGCACAGGCGCTGATCACAAGCCTGGAGAATACGAGCATTCACAGGCTGACACTGATTGATATCGCCACGGTGAAGAATGCATAGTAAACGGACATGACGCCTGACAGCGTCACTGCCAATGATAAAAGCCCACCGGATTACTCGTGAAGGATGGCGGGGCTGCAGGCGGTTCTCAGCAAAAACAACGAAATGTTTTCCTGAGAACCGCCTGCAGCCCCGCCTGATTTTTGGAAAAACCTTGTCCGATTATGGTAAACAAAGCGAAATTAGGATTCTTATAAAATTTTCTTCACACTTTTCTCACTTTTGGATGATATAATCCACATAAGTGAGCCGGAACAAGCGGCATACAACAGGGCGGGGACAAACAAAAGTGTTGGACTGTTTTGTATGGGGCGGAGAGGGATAGCAGAAAATAGGAAAATGAGAGGAGCAATCAGGATGAAGAAAAAAATGATGGCAGTTTTTTGTCTGGCAGCGATTGGATTGTCTGGATGTGCAAGCAAGCCGTTGGAAAATGAATATGTGAAGCTTTCTTCCAGCTACAAAGGAATAGAAGTGGAGATGGAGAAATCAGAAGTCTCGGACGAGGAACTCCAGGATGAGATTGCATTCCAGATGGAGATTAACGGTGAGGCGAGAGAGATCACAGATCGCCCGGCACAGATTGGCGATACTGTTGTGATTGATTTTGAGGGAACGATCGACGGAGAAGAATTTGACGGCGGGACAGGATACGGATACACGATTGTGCTGGGGGATGGAACATTCCTGGAAGAGTTTGAAAATGGGATTGTGGGGATGAAGACAAATGAATCCAAAGATGTCCATGTGAAGTTTCCAGACGACTACAATGTGGAAGTGGCAGGAAAAGAGGCGATTTTCAACATCACAGTGTACAGTATCCAGGAAGTGACGGTGCCGGAGTACACAGATGAGTTTGTGGAATCCATTTCGGGATACACGACCAGAAAAGAGTACGAGAAAGCATTGCGGGAAGAGCTGGAAGAGATGAATGAGGAAAATGCGCGAGGCATGGCGGTGGATGAGATTCTGTGGAAGTTGGTATCGGAAGCCGAGTTCAAGAAGATCCCGGAAGAACTGTATGAGTCCTGTAAGGCTGAGAAGGAGAGAGAGAATCAGTACGAGGAAGAACTCTTTGGCATGACCCTGGAAGACATGGGACTGACGGAAGAAGACGTTGCGGCGGATATCGACTATATGGTCAGAGAACGTCTGGTGATGGAATTGATCGCAGATGCGGAGAAGATTGAGGTGACGCAGGAGGAATGTGATGAGTACATTGCCTACAATATGGATTACTACGGCTTTAACACTGCAGATGAGATGGAAGAAGTGTATGGAAGCGATGGAATCCGCGCAGTTGTCCTGAAGGAAAAGATTGGGGATGTGCTGATTAAAAATGCAAAGATCACAGAGGTTGATAAAAAGACAGATGACTTTTTCCTTGCCACAGCTGGAGATGTTTAAAAGTGAAATGCACGAAGACGCATAAAAATAATAAAATTTATCAAGTACTTAACAAAAAAGACAAGAAAGAAACTTTACAAATAACGTAATTGCGTATAAAATAAAAAGCGTAGAAACCGCGTCCTTGAGGAAGGTATGCGTGGATCGACAGAAAGAAATTTGTTAATCTGGTACAGCACAGTGCAAAAAGGAATGGATTGAGAGCTGTACTATCTGTTTTGAAAAACAGATCACATAGAGGGATTTCGCTCGAAATCCACAGGAGGCAATGTCTTGAGAAAAAAATCGCATATTTCACTTGCGCGGTTTATCGCCGACAATAGTGGTATTTTAGAACTGCATCAATATAAAAAAGCGTTTTGTCTGGGATCAATTCTTCCAGACTGCAGACTGTCTTTTTTGACAGAGAAACATGAATTTCATCGAACATTTGACAAAGTACAGAATTATATCCGTGATCTGACAGAAAATTGTGTCCCTGAGGAGCGCAATCCTGGGAGTTATTGGAGAAAAATCGGTGAGGTGATCCATTACATCGCAGATTATTTTACATTTCCACACAATGACATCTACCCGGGAAACCTGAGAGATCACTGTGCATACGAGAAAGAATTAAAATTCTATCTGCGTGAGTATATTAAAAGCGGAGAGGCACTGAGAAGACAGAAAACCTTTCAGGTTTTTCACAGTGTAGAGGCACTGATTGACTATATACAGGAGAAACATGTGGAGTATTTAAAGGGTTTTCATTCTCTGGCAGATGATTGCCGTTATATTATTCAACTCTGCGGAGATGTGGTGGCAGGAATTGTGCAGCTTTTAGGGGTAGAACAGCAGATCGTACCGATGGCAGCTTAAGAGAGATCAAATGGGCTGCCGCAAAAGGAGAGCATGGCTAAGTTGATAGAGATACCTGATTTCGGCAAGACTTAGTATAGAAATCTTTTTTGCGGCAGCTTAATTTTTGCCCAAAAGTGGAGGAATACCTGCTTTACAGGAAAAGAGATTATGCTATAATAAAGAATGGAACGACGATAGAGAAAAATGACGATAGGAGAAAACTATGGGTAAAAGAACAGATATTCATAAAGTATTGATTATTGGTTCAGGTCCGATCATTATCGGACAGGCATGTGAATTTGACTATTCCGGCACACAGGCATGTAAGGCATTGAAGAATCTGGGATATGAGATCGTGCTGGTAAATTCCAACCCGGCAACGATTATGACTGATCCGGGAATCGCAGATGTCACTTACATCGAGCCGCTGAATCTCGAGCGACTGGAGCAGATTATCGACAAGGAAAGACCAGATGCGATTCTTCCAAATCTGGGAGGTCAGTCTGGACTGAATCTGTGCTCAGAACTTGCGAGCGCAGGGATTCTTGACAGATATGGTGTGAAAGTGATCGGTGTTCAGGTAGATGCCATCGAGCGAGGCGAAGACCGCATTGAGTTCAAAAATACCATGAATCGTCTGGGTATTGAGATGGCGAGAAGTGAGGTTGCGTATTCTGTGGATGAGGCACTTCAGATCGCCGATAAACTGGGATATCCGGTTGTGCTGCGCCCTGCCTATACGATGGGAGGAGCAGGCGGCGGACTTGTCTACAATGTAGAAGAGTTGAAGACTGTCTGTGCGAGAGGTCTTCAGGCGAGTCTTGTGGGACAGGTTCTCGTGGAAGAATCGATTCTCGGATGGGAAGAGCTGGAGCTTGAGGTAGTCAGAGATGCCAAGAATAACATGATTACCGTATGTTTTATTGAAAATATTGATCCGTTGGGCGTTCACACAGGAGATTCTTTCTGCTCGGCACCGATGCTGACCATCTCCGAGGAAGTGCAGAAACGTCTCCAGGAACAGGCTTATCGAATTGTAGAGTCCATCGAAGTGATCGGAGGAACGAATGTGCAGTTCGCACATGATCCAGTGACGGACCGAATCGTTGTCATCGAGATCAACCCGAGAACTTCCCGTTCTTCCGCGCTTGCGTCAAAAGCAACTGGATTCCCGATTGCTCTGGTGTCAGCAATGCTTGCTTCGGGACTGACCCTGGATGAAATCCCATGCGGAAAATATGGAACACTCGACAAATACGTTCCTGGTGGAGATTATGTGGTAATCAAATTTGCACGCTGGGCATTTGAGAAGTTTAAAGGTGTGGAAGACAAGCTGGGCACGCAGATGAGAGCAGTCGGCGAAGTCATGAGCATCGGAAAGAATTACAAAGAGGCATTCCAGAAGGCAATCCGAAGCCTGGAGATCGGACGGTATGGTCTCGGCTTTGCAAAGGATTTCAACAAGAAATCAAAGGAAGAACTTCTGAACATGCTGCACAATCCGACAAGCGAGCGCCATTTTGTGATGTATGAGGCACTCAGAAAAGGTGCGACGGTCGATGAGATCTATGAGCTGACCAAAGTGAAACATTACTTCATCGAACAGATGAAAGAGCTGGTCGAGGAAGAGGAAGCTCTGATGAAAGAAAAAGGAAAAGTTCCGTCTGCCGAGGCACTGACGAAAGCGAAGAAAGATGGATTTTCTGATAAATATTTAAGTCAGATTCTGGAAGTTCCAGAGGAAGACATCCGGAACGCGAGAATCGCCATCGGCGTTGAAGAAGCGTGGGAGGGCGTTCATGTGAGCGGAACAAAAGACAGTGCATACTATTACTCGACCTATAACGCCGAGGATAAGAGTGTTGTCAGCGATAAAAAAGAGAAAATTATGATCCTGGGCGGCGGTCCAAACAGAATCGGACAGGGTATCGAGTTCGACTATTGCTGTGTTCACGCTGCACTGGCGCTGAAAAAACTGGGATTTGAGACCATCATCGTAAACTGTAACCCGGAGACGGTTTCCACAGACTACGATACTTCAGATAAACTGTATTTTGAGCCGCTGACATTGGAAGACGTTCTGAGCATCTACAAGAAAGAGAAACCAGCCGGAGTGATTGCACAGTTTGGAGGACAGACTCCGCTGAATCTGGCAAGTGATCTGGAGAAAAACGGTGTGAAGATCCTTGGAACCTCTCCGGCTGTCATCGATCTCGCAGAAGACCGTGATCTGTTCCGTGCGATGATGGATAAGTTGGAAATCCCAATGCCAGAGTCAGGAATGGCAGTCAATGTCGAGGAAGCGACCGAGATCGCAGAGCGGATCGGATATCCGGTGATGGTTCGCCCATCTTACGTGCTCGGCGGACGAGGCATGGAAGTTGTCTACAACAGAGAAGATATGGAAGGCTACATGAAGGCGGCAGTCGGTGTGACACCAGATCGCCCGATTCTGATCGACCGTTTCCTGAAACATGCAACAGAGTGTGAGGCAGATGCGATCAGCGATGGACAGCATGCATTTGTCCCGGCTGTTATGGAGCACATTGAGCTTGCAGGTATCCACTCCGGCGACTCGGCATGTATCATTCCATCCCTGAATATCTCCAGGGAAAATCTGGAGACCATCAAGGAATACACGAGAAAGATCGCAGAAGAGATGCATGTGCGCGGTCTGATGAATATGCAGTACGCAATCGAAAACAATAAAGTATATGTGCTCGAGGCAAACCCGAGAGCGTCAAGAACCGTGCCGCTGGTATCAAAAGTGTGCGGTATCCAGATGGTTCCGATTGCGACCGACATTATCACCTCCGAGCTGACCGGAAGAAAATCACCAGTTCCAGAACTGTCTGAGAGGGTGATTCCATATTACGGCGTGAAGGAAGCCGTCTTCCCGTTCAACATGTTCCCGGAAGTAGACCCTGTCTTAGGACCGGAGATGCGTTCCACAGGGGAAGTGTTAGGACTTGCCGACACCTTCGGTGAGGCTTATTTCAAGGCACAGGAAGCGACGAAGACACCGCTTCCGCTTGAGGGAACAGTGCTGATCAGTGTCAACAATGCAGATAAGGCAGAGGTCGCAGAGGTGGCAAAAGATCTGATTGATGCTGGATTTAAGCTGATGGCGACCGGAAATACGTACCAGACGATCGTTGAAGCTGGATACACGGCGAGAAAAGTCAACAAGATGTACGAGGGAAGACCAAATCTGTACGATGTGATCACAAACAAAGAAGTACAGCTCGTGATCAACACACCGGCTGGAAAAGAGAAAGTGACCGACGACAGCTACGTCAGAAAGGCAGCGATCAAAGCGAAAGTGCCGTATATCACCACGATGGCAGCGGCAAAAGCAGCGGCGAAAGGAATCCTGACCATTCAGAAGAATGGAAGAAAATCAAGTGTATGTTCCCTGCAGGAGCTGCATAAATCGATCCAGTAGAATAGAGATAAGATAAACAAAACGAGTGAGTCAGAATCATAAAGGAGCTGGCTGTGGAATGGATGAGAAATGATCCATGAGCAGCGGCTCCTTTTTTTATCTGCGTCTGCGCCGGCGAGAAGTTGTCTGAGCAGCTTTCGCCTTGCGTTTTGCGGCTCCCTTTTTCTTTATCTTAGAAATCAAGGCTGCGAGAAAGCAGAATACGGCACCAAAGATTCCTAACACTTCCAGGCTAAAGAGATTAAAATCCAAATATAAAGTATCGATGTGCAGAAGAGAATAATAATTGACGTCTTTAGAGTCATCCGGGATATCGTAAGAATCATCTGCGCGATCGTCAAAGGCAGCCGCAGTGTCTGCGACAGATTCTGTCTTTGCAACGGTCGAAGAATCGGGCTCGTCATCCATGATATCCCAGGCAGTTAAGACTGGATCAGATTCTTCCCCTCCTGTATCCCATTCACATAGAAAAGGAATGGATACGGGAGGAACGTTTACTTGCCCGTCATTCCATGTGCCATCGAGATATGTGGAGTAGAACATGGCATAATGCTCTGTGCCATCCTGGTTGTTTGGTTCATTTGCATGCCAGTTTGAGTAAGAAAACGGTTCCCCTGTGACCCATTCCCAGATACCTTCCTGTTCCTGATCAGTTGCCCCGAAAAATGCAGACGTATATCCGAAGGAGGAGAGATACTCATATAAAAAATCATTCTCTTCCTGAGAAGTGATGGTGGCAAGATGTCCGCCATGACGCTCAAGAAATGCCTCTGCCTCTTCCCAATCCATATGCAAAAGATATAGTTGATAAAAATGCCCGCCATATTCCACAGCAGACTCTGGTGCAGAGAAAGATTCCGCAGAGACAGCAAGGGAATGTGCGAGAAAAAAAGAGAAAGCCACAATAGCGCGAGAAAAATTTTTCATGGTAACCTCCCTTTGATCGGGTGCATATAGGTGCTGATCAGATGTTTTCTTTTCCTCTGTTTGCCCAGGCGTGCATCTCTTCCACACGTTTTAAATCGACGCTTGAGCAGGAATCTTTCAGGATTTCCTCCACGATGTCATCCGGGATCGAACCTGGATATGGAAGAGGCGAGTTGCTTGGAATCCAGTCGCAGAAGCGTTTTTTGAGTTTCAGGCACAATGCCTTGATATCACGTCCGTTGTAGTTCTTTGTCTGGGCGACAAGTCTTCCGACGGTGGATGCAGGGAGGTTAGAGCAGAAATCTTTCAGATAACCGTCCACGATCATAGCGCGGCGTGCCTCCTCATCCGGCAGAGGAATCTCAATTCTCTGAGGAAAACGACCAAGGATAGCATCGTCGATGGACTCTGGGCTGTTGGTGGCACAGATGACGATCGAGGTATCATTTTTTGTTCCAAAACCATCGAGAGCCGTCAGAAACGTCGTCAGATTTCGGATCTCATCCGATTTCTCGAGCAGTTTTCTGGAGCGGAAGAAGGAATCGACATCATCCATGAAAATGACAGAATTTTTGTGATTCTGTGCCTCGGTGAAGAGCGCATCGATCGCCTTGGAAGTCTCGCCGACATAGCAGCTGATCAGATCATTTCCGTTGACAAGGAAAAATGGTGCATCGTCCTCACCCTGGAACATTGCATTTGCAAAAGCCTCCGCAAGCATTGTCTTTCCGGTTCCCGGCGGTCCGTAGAACAGGAATCTGCGCGGCAGTTCTACATTGTAGAATTTATAGATTTCCTTTCGCGTTTCATCCGGCGCACACAGCTCTTGAAGTGATTTCTTGACGCTCTCGAGACCTTTGATATCATCGAAAGTGGTACTTGGCTTTTTCGTCACGCGGACGGAGCTGATTTTCTGTGCTAATTCCTGCTCCTCCTTTGAGAGCGATTTTTCTGGCTGTCCGGAAGGTGCAGGGGAAGCGGAAGAAGGAGCGCTCTGTCTCGCAGATGCGGCACTGTGCTGCGGTGGCTCGGGCGGAACAGGTGTCGCCTCCGACTCACGGACAACTTCCGGCTGCATCGCCTCCAGGATGGAGATCAACTCTTCAGCACGTTTTAAATGGTAGTTGCGTTCAAAATTCTCCTTTCCAGGCTCTTCAGGAAATAAATCTGCCATATCGAGCTGTGCATTGATTGCCTGCTTTAAAAATTCTTTTCCTTCTTTGGAATCAGGATTGCGCTGGTATTTTTTGTAGGCCCGGTCGTATGCTGTCTGGTACTGTGATACTTGATTGCTGTCGATCATAGGAATCCTCCTCTCTTAAAATCGATTGAGACGTTCTCTGAGAGAATCTGTGGTTTTTGACTTTTGCTTCGTGTCAGGTCCTGGTCCAGGGTAGGAAGAGGTCGTGAAAGAATGCTGCGGCTGCCAGGAGTCGGAATCGGAATGATTGATCATGGCAGCGATCTCTTCATCGGAAATCCCCATATTGGTGGACGGGTCGGAAGCCATAGAGTTGATTAACTGTTCGTTGAAATAGTCAAATTGAAGGCTTGCGGATCCGAGCGGTTTCATAATTTCATTGTAATCTCTCATCACTTTTTTAATGTTCAGATTTCCATTCAGGTTCCGGCAAAGCTCCGCCATGGCAGAGACATCGCAAGAGAAGCTCTCGATCAAGGTGTTTAACTGAACCTGATTGCGGATCTGCTTTAAATTTTCACACATAATCTGTGCCACTTTCTTCTGGGTCAATGCCGTGCGGATATTTTGGTAGGCAAAGGAAAGCTCTCTCTGGTTGTTGGAAGTCTGCGCGCGTCTTGCCTGGGCAAAATACTGATCAAGCTGAGAATCCATAGAATTAATGTAAGTCTGGATAGAAAAACAATTTTCCAGCAGACGGTCCATTAACTCTTCACGCTTTACTTTCTGTTCAGCGGCGCGGTTTCGTCCAATTTGAAAAATAGAATTCATTTTAGGTGACATAACGTTTCATCCTTTCTTTTTAAAGCCGTGTTGTCATGGCAGGCAGCAGGCGATTTTTACGGGCAATGCTCAGCAGCCTGCTCTAGATGGTAGTGCGCTGTTTGCTGCTCTCAGCGGTCTGGGACTGATGAAGAGCGTCCTGCTCAAGCTGTGCCATACGCTGCTGCACGCGTGAAATTTCCCTTTTATTCTCTTTGTTTAACATACCAGAAAATTCATCGTTATATTTCTGGATGATTTCATCACCTGTATCAATGATGGCGGAAGAAGCGTTCAAGTGAGCGCTGATCTCCTCATAATTTTTCTCGATCTGTTTCACGCGCTGTTTCAGGCGCTCCTCCTCCTGTTTTCGGAGTTTTACTTTTTCTTCCTCAGAAAGACCGACCATATCGACATCTGGTGCAATCAAAGAAAGCAAATAATTGGAGTTCCATTCGGACTCGGAGGCATCGATTGTGAGGGCGAGGGTGCGGATCGTCTTTTTTAATACCAACAATTCTGCCTTTTTTGATAAGGGGGCAGTGCTGGAAATATGTTGAACACAAAGTTTTGCCTCTTCTTTTTCTCTAGTACGGATCATGATCTCTTTTTCGCATTGTGCACAGGCAAAACTAGCTTTCGCTTTCAGAAGATGATTTTTCAGATTTTCCAGTTTTATATCGTACATTTCCTCGGAATTTTCTGAACGTACCGTGTTGATACCGTAATCTAGAACAGCATCCAGAACTTTCAGAATGGTATCCATGGTAGAGTATAAAAAGGAGGACAAGGCTTCCTGATCAGGATCATCTGAGGTGGTCAGAGAATGCTTCAGCTCTTCAATACATTTTTGCTGGAGAAAATCCAGTGCTTCATTCAGCACAAGATCAGTCTGGGAGAGATCCTTATCGGAGGAGGAAAAATTAAGAAGATTTTGCTGCAAAGCAACAAGCTGATCTTCTGCCTTCTCCCGGAAATCGTGACTCTGATCGTTTTCGGGAAGTGACAATGCGGCGAGATCGTTGCTGAGATCGTCAAGGCGATCTGCCACATGATTTCCAGAAGCGCGATTTGTCTCAAAGAGGGAGCCAGAATTTTGAGGGACTTCTGTCGGTGCGGCGGCAGAGGCATCAGATTGGGGCTGCTCATTTGTATTCGAAATTTTGTTCTTAAAAAAGTTGTTTAAATTTAACATAGGTAAAAATCCTCCCTTCCGTAAAATACGGTTTTGACCCCAACATCATCTCACAAGAAGTGAAAAAATTTTTCGACATCTTGTGATAAAATCGTTTCATAGGTACTTACTTGGTAGTATAGCAATTTCATTTTGGAATATCAATGAAAAATATGAAAAAATACAAAAAGAAGATAGATATTTTATTGGAACGCGAAGTGTGATAAAATAAAAAAATATAAAGAAAGCAACGAGTGGAAACGGGGCAGAATGGGAGGTAAGGATGGATTTTCAGGAAATTTTAACATTGATTGAAAAAGTATCTAATTCATCTCTGACAAGTTTTTCCCTTGTCAAAAATCAAGATGGGATACAGATTTCAATGGAAAAAGAAAAAAAGGCAGTCGAGATGTATAGAGTGCATCCGAATGAAAATGAGGATGACGAAAGATGGATAGAAAAACCGCAAGAGACAGAGCAATCAGGAGAGATAGAAAATAGAGAGGAATTGGCAAACAACACGCTCGACTGTCAAGAAAAAGAATTTTTGGCACCGAAGGAGGGCATTTTTTCTTATAGTGAGGATGGAAGGTTCCTCTTGCGCATTGGAAAAGAATTAAAGCATGGCGTCGAGATTGGCAGCATCATAGAGGACGATGGAATGCCATATAACCTTTCTGTTAAATGCTTAGGGGAAGTGACGGGCATCTGCGTGGAGGATGGTCAGAGAGTGAAAGTAGGAGACAGTCTGTTTATCGCGAAAGTGGAACAGGGGACAACAGAGTTTGAGGTTTTATAAAGAGAAAATATAAAGGAGGATCAAGATGAAAGGGTGGATTACACAATTATTTGGACACAGCATAGATATTGAGACAACGCCTCCGCTGGGGACGTGTATAAAAAAGATTATTTCAATTCTGGAACGTTTCCTGCTGGTTGTCTTTGTGATGGGGATTGTCTTTTGCTGGCCGTATTTTATCGAGATGGCGCAGGAAAGCCAAGGATACCATGATTTTTTAATACAGTTGTTAAAAGCTGGCGCGATCGCAAATGGTGTGGTCATTCTGGCGATGCTTTTATTTTTTGGATATCGTTCTTTTGCGTCCGCTTTTTTTATTTTTTTCTGTGTGGATCTGATCGCATTCCTGTTTGCATTGTACCATTTGGAGGAGCCGCTCGTGGCAGTGGGAAGCCAGATTGGAATGGGAAGGATCGTGGAATTTTATTTTAATATGCTTGTGGCTGTGATGGTGTCACCGATCCCTGCCTTCTTATCCTCTATTCTGATGGAAGGAATCAGCAGGATCGTGAATCGTTTTGACCCGTATGCAGGAAAATAAGGAGAGAATGTTATGGCGTGGCTGGATGCAGAAAACGGATTGTTTCATTTCGTGTTGGCAAAGGAAGATTTCTACTATACAGATAGCCTGTGCCGACTCAGCCTGCAGCAAAATCTGGAGTGGGCTTTACGGCAGAGAGGATACAGCAGAGTCTTTCACATAGAGAACATAAAGGGCTGCCATTGGAAAGTGGAGGCTGGGAAACGAGGGGAGAGCTGGACTGGGGATACTGCGGAAAAATTCCAGGATTTGCTTGAAAACTATTTAGAAGAATTTTTTTGCGACAGACAGAGAAAGACCGCTTTTCTGGTCCGGTCAGATGTCTTTGCAAAACTGTTCACGAAGGCGGCGGCAGGCTTCTGCGAAAAACTGGAATGTCTTCCAAAGCGAGAAGGGATCTTCGTCATCATGGTTCCGACTAAGGAAGATGCAGTTGAAAGACTCTTTCAGAATTCAGAAGGGATTTTTTGTTCCGACTACTTTTTTGCTGTGAGAAATCACCTGGAAAAGAGAAAGGCACAGGAAAGTATCTTTGGCATTTTGACTCAGGAGATGGGAGAATGTTTTTATCGCGTTCCGGAAGCTGGAAGAGAGGAAATCAGAAATATGCTGTTTCGCAATAAGATTCTGGGAAAGCTGGAGATTGACTGCACAAAAGCAGAGCAGCTGGCTGATTTTTTATATTTTTATCTGCATTCTGGCGAGTTTCAAAAGGAATTGCACTATCCTCTTCCATGTAATCAAAAAATGCCGCTTGCCATGATAGAGAGAAAGCTTCTTGAGGAAGGAACTCTGGAAAAGATCAGCCCAATTCTTGAAAAACAGAAAAAAAGAATTGAGATAGAGAAGAAAAAGTGGATTTTTCAAGCGGCGCAAGAGCAAAAAGACAGAGAGAGACAAGAAGCGCAGTCATGTGACATTCTCAAGAGAGAGGGAGGACTTGCTGCGCAGAGTGAGATTGAACTTCCGCTGTATCATATGATGGCGGTACAGTACCGCGACGGGCGAAGAAAAAGCTTTTTCTATCCTGGCTTGTACCAGATTCCGGACAGCGAGCAGGTGCGTCGGATTCTTTTGATACGCCGAAGAGAAAAAAGCTTTTCTGTCGAATGGAGTGTAAAGGGAATTCCGTGCATGGACTCACAGGAGAATGGCTGCTGTGAGATCAGCGGAAGTTGTCAGGTTCAGATTTTATCATACGGAAAAGGAATCGCGGCGTATCTCATGAGGGAAGATTCTTATAAGAAGGAGTGGAGCTTTGAAGAATTGATTCTGGAGAAGCACTTTTTTATAGAGAGCCTGCAAAAGCGAATCATAAAGCTGATCCGCGGTCTCTCAAAAGGTGATCACACAGTGGGACGGCAGGAGATAGAGAAGGGATTAAATCAGGAGTGGATCTATGAAAATGGGATGCATTTTTTTGATTTTTTGGTGACGGGGTTTCTGAAGCAAGAAAAATAAACATGGCAAGCATTAGGAGGAGAAATGATAAATATTGGTTTAGATTTTGGAAGCACATACACCGTGGTGTCCGTTTATAAAAATGGAGCGGTAAATCCGGTGTTGTTGACAATGGGAGGTTCGCCTTTTGTGCCATCTATCGTGCTGAAGGATGACATGGATGAATTTGAATATGGGCTGGCGGCGAAACAGCGGACTGGCGAGCCGGACACTATGCTGTATAAGGCGTTTAAGATGATGATGACGGAGACAGAGGAAGAAAAATTGAGAGAGAGAGGGTACGATGAGACTTATACGCCTCCGATGATCACCAGAGCCTATCTTAATGCGATTCTGGAACAGGCTTTAGAGATGTTGAAAGAAGATGCGATCGGGTTGTTGATTGTCGGTGTGCCGGAGATCTGGTACGAGGAAGGATTTGAGACGATTGACTGTTGTACAAAACTCAGAGATCTGTGCCAGTCGCTCGATTTTGTCAAAGAGGTACAGATTGTCAGTGAGCCGGCTGCGGCTAGCGCATATTTTGCATGGAATTACAAAGAAAAGACGCAGGAGGATTTCTGTGGTCATATTCTGATGGTGGATTATGGCGGCGGAACGCTCGACATCACATTAAATGAGGTTTCCACCAAAGATGGAGTCAGTAACATTGCGGTCAAAGAGAGAACCGGAGCCGGGGAAAATGAAGAGGGAAAGATTGGAAAAGCAGGCATTGTGTACATGGAGAGTGTAGTATCCTGGGCAATTGAACAGTGCCTCGGAATCAAGCCAGAAGTGGGAGTGGAGTTTTATCAGGCAGTGGACCGCTTTGAGCAGATGCTGCAGTCAAAGAGCCGAAAGGTCAAAGACTTCTATCAGATCAATGAGTTTACCGATCTAGAGGGACTGGAGGATGTGTTTGCAAAGATTTCCTACATGGGTCGTCAGGTACCGATCACATACGGTCTGATGGCGACGATGTATCGCAGGGTGATCGAGCCGGTATTGAAGGAAAAGCTGGATCTGATGGAAATGGCGATGGAACGTTATCAGATTGATTACCAAAATCCGGGGAATGAAGAGTTTAAGATTGTACTGGTCGGAGGATTCTCAAATTTCTATCTGACCAGAAAGCAGGTGCAGGATTATTTTCATTATAGCTCGAAAGATAAGCGCTGGAAAGACATGATCGCAGATCAGACAGACTGTGACAACGCGATTTCGTTCGGTGCAGCGCTGATTGCCAACGAGGTCATTCGCATCCCGAACAGTGCGCCGTATTCGATCGGAATCCATCTGGACAGCGACGGGGACAATTACCAGTATGCCATTCACTATAAAGAGGAGATCAAGTACGGAGAGCCTTATTTTCAGGTGACACCGGTCGATGAGATGCCGAAAATCTTGATCGGAACAGATGTCAGCGAGTTCGTCATTAACTGGACTGAGGATGAGAAAAAAGGCTACATTATGGAATTAAAAGAGGAATTCAAGGAAAAGTTAAGAGAGATGCCCTTCTTCAAAGAAAATGATTTTCCAATTTATGCTCTGGGATTCGGTCTGGATCGCTCCAATGTGCTGAGTCTCTATTTTAAAAAGTATGATGATGAGACCGGACAGTTTTCTGACAAAGTGCATTGTTTAGAACTAAATAAGATGAGAGACGTTTTTAAACTGAGGGAGCTGAAACGGTGAGATGTTATAATTGGCGGTGACGCTGTCAGATAGATTGAGAGAAGGGAAAGCGAGATGAAATTTTACGGGACGAAAAATACTTTGCAGGAGTTAGAAAACCGGGATGAAATTTATGTGGAAGAGATGGCAGGACTATTTTTAGATCTCTGCCGAGATGTGCGTGAGGATACTGGGGTTCTGGCGGCAAAATTGCCGGTGGCAGACGCTGAGGCGGCAGCACTTTTGCTGTGCCAGATGGGTCAGATGTACCTGGCGATCTTAAAAGATCAGGCGGATGTCCTGATGGAGACTGAGAAAGTAGAGATGCTGCGCCAGATCGAACAGAAGATACAGGACAGAAACCAGCAGATAAAAGAAGCAAATGAAACGGTCTTGAATCTGGAACAGAAAAAGCAGGAGCTTTCCCAGAAGGAGCGAGAACTCTCTGGGAAGAAAGAGCAGAAAGAACAACTAAAAAGAGAATGTGAGAAACTCAAGGGTGAAATCAAAGATCAGGGAGAGATCGATCTTGCGGCTTGGAAAGAAGAAAAGAAGCGTCTCGAGGGAGAGAATGAGGAGAAGAAAGGGCAGGTAGAAACGATTCGTGCCCAGGAAGAGGAACTCAAAAGACAGGGCAAGCAGCTCAGAGAGGAGCTCGATGAGAAGACACGTCAGGTAGAGCAGAAGAAAAAGGAAGTGGGAGATCTCAAGAAAAAATGTGAGCTGCGTGAGAAAGAAAAAGAGCAGGTGTGTCAGAGAGAAAAAGAGCTGGAAGAAAAGCTGGGAGAGATTGATTTCCAAAAAGAAAATGAGAGAATCGAGGAGGCGCAGCGATATGCAGATGTGATGCTGGGCGCCTGGAATGCGGCGTCAGAACAGCTGGTGATTTACAAGAAGATCGATAATCTGGAGGAGCTGGAAAAAGAAATGAGCGGCAAAAGACGGAGAATCGAGGAGGCACTGGAGGTTTATCGAACAAGAATGGAATATGTGATTCAGAGTCTGGAAGAAGGGGAGGAAGAATAGATGAAATGTATGGTTTGCGGTCAGGAGGTATCAGGGCGCAGCAAATGTCCAAACTGTGGTTTTCCGGTCTACTATACGCCAGGTCAGGAAAATGAAGAGATCAAAAAGAAAGTGGAGAAACTCGCAGAAAAGTACCGCAGAAAAAAGCTGGATCAGTTTGACATCAGTCTGTACAGTTGCTCGTATGAAATGAAAGAGGAACATCTGAAGGTAAAAAACGAGGAATGGATTCCTCTGATCACAGGGATGGAGATGAAGCCTGGGACGGAGAAATGGCTCGATCGCCTGTTTGCCAGACAGCGCCTCGACAAGCCAGTCAAACTGAAATTGAAAATGAGGTGGTTTGGAAAAGAAAAAGAGGAAGAAGTCGAAATCAAGCCACCTGTCATATTTGACTTTTGGAGAGTCGGTGTGAGGATGAGCGATGAAGGGCATGTCCAGATTTTACTTGGACGGCAAGACTGTTTCGAATGTTCTGGCGCTCTTTCTATTTTTGGGGATGTATAAAAAATAGAAATAAGAAAAATATAACAGTGAAAGAAAATCGATATTTGATATTCTGACCAGTATAGAAAAGCGGAGAAAGCGGTGGCGATAGATATGGAAAAGAGACAATGTCCTGTCTGTGGAAAGAAAAAAGGAGAAGAATCTTTTTGCAGAGAGTGTGGATGGGATTTCACTGTAGAACTAGAGGAACAAGCAGTCCATATGTTAGGAGAGAGTGAGAAGCAGACATATGGCGAGCGAATGTCTATTTTGAAAAAAAACTATCAAAGATGCGTCAGAGCGAAAGAAATTCTGGAACAAAATAGAAGGATGGAAGATGAGAAAACATCTGGAAAAAAGAGAAAATCCGGAGAGAGCAGAAATAGTAAAATACAGAAGATAAAACACAGTTGTCTGCGTACTGGAGTGGTGATGATAATAGCCGGAGAGCTTTGTTGGGGACTGAATTTGCAGGGTCAGCTGCAAGAGGCAAAGATGACCATCATGAGACAGGCAAACGAGAATGTCCAGTTAAAGCGGAGACAGGATGAATTGGAACAAGATGCGAAAGCAGCAGCAACTTCAGGCAAACGAGACTTAAGCTGCGAATTTTTAAGATTACTTGCGGTGAAAAGCGGAATGGTATCTGCAGAGATGGAAAAACTAATCTGGAGAGAATGACCGATACGATTTTTGGCAAAACAACAGTTCCTTCTTGATAAAAACATATATTCGAAATATAATGATGTTGGGTTCAAAAGTCTTTGCCCCCCTGATGCCTACGGATTTCTCCGCGTTTCACGCTCACGAAATCCTAAAAACATTCGAAATCCGCTCATTTTTCTATGAAAAATGGCTACTTTCTCATGTTTGGCGGGCCCCAAAGTCATGCTTTTTCATGCAAGCATGAACAGCATAACCTTTTGACCCTGGTATCAACATAATATAATCAGAGGTTGCCGGAAGAAAATTGAAAAGCAAAAGCAGATCGGGCGGATATCCCTGACGGATCTGCTTTCTTTTTTACAGAAAGAAAAAAACTTACTCTGTCAGGAGTTAGAAAAGATGTGTGGTGAAAGCGATGGGAAGACAAAAACAACAGAGCCAAAGATGTCCGATCTGTGGACAAGAGAAAAAGAAAAAAGTTTTCTGTGAAGAATGCGGGTGGGATTTCACAGCGGCATTGGAGGACAATACCTTGCAGATGTTAAGTGCCAAGGAGAGAAGCGAATATGACAGACGCATAGCGCTTTTAAAGAAGATTTATGAGGCATATAAAAAGAGCAGGGAGACGGAGAAAAAGCAGAAAAATATAGAGAAAACAGAGAAGATAGAAAGCCAGAAAAATACTGTGACATTTCGACCAAAGAATAGTGATGGAAGGAAAGTGTTGACGGACAGAGAGACGAGTTCGCTGGGAAAGGCAGCGATCTGTGCGACAGTTACAGCAGGGTACAAAGCGATTGGTGAGCATGCATTTGAGAAGAGCAGTCTCACAGAGATTTTTCTGCCAGAGATAGAAAAGATCGGCAAGATGGCATTTTATTTCTGCGAGAATCTGGAGCAGGTGCACGCAGCGCAGATTCGGGAAATCGGCGTGGAGGCCTTTATGGGATGCAAAAAGCTCAGAAAGATTGATCTGACAGGAGTGGAAACGATTGCGACCAGTGCGTTTGCATATTGTGAGAGCCTGGAGGAGATCACACTCCCATCTACGCTGAAGCATATAGAGTATAACGCTTTTCGGCGCTGTACAGCTCTGAAAAAGATTTATCTGGAGCCTGGAATGTCCGAGAAGACGATACAGCAGCTGTATCATATCACAATCCAGGCAAAGGTGATTCAACGATCACCGGAGAAGACATCACAGCAAGAAAAATTGTTGGAGGAGAAAGTGGCAGAGGAGAAGACACAGCAGGAAAAAGCCTTGGAGGAATTTACCACGAAACAACTGGCAATGGATTCGGTGTTTGTCGAGATTCCAGAGGGATTTTATAAGATTCAGGCAGCAGGGTTTGAGCATTGCAGGAAACTGAAAAAAGTATGGATGCCGGATTCTATAACGGAGATCGGAGCATATGCTTTTTGTGGCTGTCGCCAACTGGAGCAGATCCGATGGTCGATGGGATTGAAAAAAATTGGATTCAGCGCATTTAAGGACTGTGCAGCTCTAAAGAAAATCCGTGTCCCAGAAGGAGTGGAGGAAATCGGAGCGGCTGCGTTTTGCGGCTGTGAAAATTTGGAATGGGTTGAGTTGCCGGCAAGTCTCAAAAAAATAGGAATGGATGTATTCCAGGGATGCAGCAGCCTGAATGTGATTTGGGTGGCAAATGAGATAGATCAGAAGCTGAGAAAGTTTTTGGAAAACCAGTATCGCAGTATCCAGGTGATGAGCGAAGAGGAAACACGGTTGTGAGAAGAAAAATAAGAAATAGTGGCAAAGTACGGTAAAATCATAGCGATGGATGAAAATGTGAGAGGAAGATAAGAATGGGAAAAAGAAGATGCCCGGTTTGTGACACCGAGCAGGAGCAATCCTTTTGCTCTGAGTGTGGGTGGGATTTTACGGTCGATTATGTGGAATTCCAGAATTTATCGAAAAGGGAACAGGAATGGTATGAGCAACGCCTGAACATTATGAGAAAAAACTACAGGCGTTTGGACGAGATAAAGGAGATCGAGAAAAGAAATCAATTTTTGGAAAAAGAGTTGGAGAAGCAGGTCAAAGAGAACCGGCAGGCAGGTTTAGAAAAGGAAAAAGCAATCGCAGAGAGAGAAAAGATTATTTATGCCAGAAATGAGATCATTATGCAGCAAGATGCGATGATTGCAGAGAAGGTCAGACAGATTGCGCAGCGTGACAAAATGATACAACAAAAAGAAGAGCTGATCGCACAGCAAAAAGCGGAGTTGGAAAAACAAAAAAAGCGCGATCCCAAAATGGAAGATCTGGAAAAAACAATAAAAAATAAAAAACCTCATGAGATATGTAAAATGGGATGCAACTGGCTTTTTGGATCGAAAGGCTGCTCGATTGATATGGATAAGGCATTTTTCTATCTGAAAAAAGCGGCAGAACTAGGCGATCCGACAGCGCAGTATAATCTTGGATGGATGTATGCCAACGGCAAGGGGACAACAAAAGACGACAAAGAAGCGGTGAGATGGTACCGCAAGTCGGCGGAGCAAAATGATGCCGGAGGTCAGGCGGCACTCGGCTGGATGTATATGAAAGGTACAGGGATTGCTCGGGATGACACAGAGGCGGTGAAATGGTATCGCAAGTCGGCAGACCAAAATTATGCTTTTGCCCTGTTTTATATGGGATTCATGTATGAGAACGGACGCGGCATAGAAAAAGACGTCGAAGGAGCTATCAAATGGTATCAAAAAGCAGCAGAACGAGGGCAGAAGGATGCGCAGTTTCACCTTGGACAAATCTATGAATCAGGAAAAGAGGGAAAGAGTGAGACACGCGACTGGGCAGAGGCGGCAAAATGGTATCAGGTTGCTGCGGAGAACGGGCATGTGAAAGCACAGTACCGTCTGGCAAACTTGTATGAGACAGGAGGTCCAAAACTGCAACAAAACAAAGAGCAGGCGAGAAAATGGTATCAAAAAGCGGCAGACAATGGGGATGAGGATGCAAAGAAAAAATTATTGGCATAAAGCAAGAAATTGCAGTCTAAAGAAAGGAAAACGTCTTCTTCTGATATCGGGCATAGCGGCGATTCTATGTACGGCATGCACGGCTGAAAAAGAAGAAAATTCTGCGGAAGTTCCAACGATCCGTGTGATGGCATGGGCGGCGGGACACACGAATGAAAACAGAGATCTTGACCTGGTAAACAAAGCTCTTGGGGATCTGACGGAGAAGAAAATAGGATGCCGTCTGGAACTTGTCTATTCGCTGAATATTTTGGACTACCGGCTTATTTTGGGATCAAAGGAAAAAACGGAAAACCAGGTGGATATCGTGGGGATGTACAGTCAACCTTACTGGTCCTATGCGGAAGAAGGATATCTGATGAAGCTGGATTCATTTTTGGAGCAATATGGCGAGGGGATTTTTGAAGTTTTAGAATGCGATGCTGAGGAACTTCAGATCAAAATATCCCAGAATTCGGAGGGAATCTATGGAATCCCGAAGGCAATGCCTGAGATCAATATTATAGGGGTGGCAGCGCGGAAAGACCTTCTGGAAAAATATCATTTTTCTCTGGACGAAGTAAAAACGCTGGAGGATTTAGAGCCTTTTCTGGAATGCATTGCACAGAATGAGGAGCTTTCGCCGATTGTCACAACAGCATGGAACGGCAACTTTTTTATCAATGACAGATTTGATCTGGTAGATAGTGCAGGGGCGATTGCGGTTCGCAAGGCAGAGAATTTTGACACAGGGAATAGCGGCTTTGAGCTGGCGAAAGATGGCATAGAGGCATCGGCAGAAAATGGTTTTGTGGTTGAAAATTTTTTTGAGACACCGGAATTTGAAAACTATATTATGATGATGAAACGGTGGAGAGAAAAGGGAATTTTGACAAATCAACTTGGAAGGCAGGATGAGATGGGATTAAATCTGGTGGTTGCAGGAAAAGCGGCTGTGACGGAGATTATCGTCCGCCCTGACGAGACAGAGGAGTGGCTCGGAATGTATGGGGATGAGATTGAGATCAAAGGATTTGACATGAAACCGTTTATGACGACGAGCGATAAATGGAGATATAACTGGTGTGTCAGCTCCGAGTGTCAATATCCAGAACTTGCCGTGCAGGCGCTGGAGCTGATGTACACAGACCCGGAGGTGAACAACCTTATGCTGTATGGTATCCAGGATATCCATTATGTTGTGGACGAAGAGGGCTTCTTCGGATATCCGGAAGGCGTTGACCAGAATAATGTAGGGTATTTTACAAATGAGAAGTGGCAGTTTAATCGCAAGATAGGCGGTCTGTGGGAAGGAATGTCAAAAAATCAAAGGCAGGAGATGGAGGAATTTAATGCCCAGGCGGTTTATTCCCCGATCTATGGCTTTGTGCTGGATGAAGAGCCGATCGAGAACGAGTTAAATCAGATACAGCAGGTGATCTATGATTCTTACTTTACAATTCAGGCAGGATTTGGAGAAGGACAGGAATCTCTAGAGGAATTTCAGGCGAGATTACAAGAGGCAGGTATTGAAAAAGTGAAGAAAGAGGTAGAGAGACAGATCTTGCAGTGGAAGGCAGAATCCTGACAAAAAACGGATAAATGCTGACAAAAAATGGAGATATCACGGAGACAGTATTGAAAATAAAAAATCTTTATAGTAATATCCCATACATGACGCGCCGGATAAGACGAATCCATAGTCAATGTGACGAAAAGAGCGCGGAGGAAGGGAGAATTATTCTATGAAGAGAAAGAAAGCGTATGCGGCGATCTTACTTGCAGGTCTGATGATGACAAACACCTGCATGAGTGCGATGGCAGCCACCACATCAAACGAAATCTCGCAGAGAGAAAAAGACAATGCAGAGCTCGCAAAGAGAGTTGCGGAGGAAGGTATGGTTCTGCTGGAGAATCATGAACAGGCACTTCCAATCAAAGAACAGACGATTGCATTGTTCGGAAATGGAGCAATCCGCACAGTTCGTGGGGGAACAGGTTCCGGAGACCCGTTCAACGGAGGATTGAGCGGTGGCGGTGATGCCTTGGTTGACTTAAGTGAGCGGTACCATATCAACATCTATGACGCTTTCGTTGCGGCAGGCTATAACGTGACAACGGCTGACTTCCTGACTGAATTTGCCAAAGGATACGACGAAGAAAAAGTGGCAGCAGGTGCGAATCCGATGGCAACTTTTGCTTATCCTGAGATGGAAGTGACAGAGGATTTGGTCAATCAGGCAAAAGAGGGAACCGACACAGCGATCTATGTGATCAGCCGCAATGCAGGTGAAGGCGCAGACAGAAGCCAGACGACAAAAACAGGACAGTCGATCGCAGGAGAAGAGTTTGAAGTAGGTGACTATGAGCTGACAGAGCTTGAAAAGAAAAACCTGGAGTTAGTTGCAAAATCATTTGATCGTGTCGTGGTGGTACTGAACGTAGGCGGCGTCATCGACACGAAATTTATGAGTGAGATCGAAGGACTTGACGCTCTGCTCTATATGTCGCAGGCAGGTCAGGAGGCAGGAACTGCGCTGGTCGATGTCGTGACAGGCAAGACAACTCCGTCAGGAAAACTGACCTCCACATGGGCAAAACAGTATGCAGATTATCCGGCATCTGATACGTTCGCGTCAAACGATGGCGATGTGGATACGGAATATTATACAGAGGGCATTTATGTAGGATATCGCTACTTTGATACATTCGGCATTGAGCCGGCATATGAGTTTGGATATGGTTTATCCTACACAGAATTTGACACACAGATCCTCTCTGTGGAGGCAGATGAAGAGCAGGTGAGCGTAAAAGTCTCTGTGACAAATACAGGCGATACCTATGCAGGAAAAGAGGTTGTCCAAGTTTATTTCTCCGCACCGGACAGCGAGAAGGCAGAGAAGGAATATCAGGAATTAGCTGCATATGCGAAGACAGATCTGCTGCAGCCGGGACAGTCCCAGGAGTTGACAATCTGCTATAGCACGAAGGATATGGCTTACTACGATGAGGCAGAGGCGGCTTATATGCTGGACGCAGGAAACTATGTGGTGCGTGTCGGAAATTCTTCCAGAAATACACATGTGGCAGCCGTCTTATCTCTGGATGAGACAGTGAAGACGGAGCAGCTGAGCAATCAGCTGACTGTGCCGGAAGAACTCCAGTTTGAAGAGCTGTCAAAGAAAGAAGCAACCCCGTATACCTATGAGGGAGAAGCAGACGAAATCGCAGCAGCGCAGACAATTGCTCTCTCCAAAGAGGTGTTTGGAGAGCCAGAAAATCATGCGTCCGCATACGACGATGAGAGCGTGACAACATACACCACCGACCCATCCTATGAGGCAAAACAGCCTTATGAGAAAGTGGAAGTAGTGGATGCAAAAGAAGGGGCAACACTGCTGGATGTGTATAATGGAGAAGTTTCCCTGGAAGAGTTTGTGGCACAGATGTCAGTGGAAGAACTTGCTACTCTGAACTGTGGCTCCGGCTGGGGTGTTGCCAACGAGAATTCTCCAATCGTGGGATCGAACTCTGACACGATTCCGGGCGCAGCAGGAGAGACGACGGTCAATTATTTTGACAGCTATGGAATTCCTTCCATCGTTGTCGCAGATGGTCCTGGAGGAGTCCGCGTAAAACAGGAGTATGTTGCGACAGATGTCAACACAGGAGAAGAGGAAACGTATTACCAGTACTGCACAGCATGGCCGGTATCTGTGCTTCGCGGTCAGACATGGAATACAGAGCTTCTGGAAGAGCTGGGTGAAGGCTTTGCGAGAGAGCTGAAAGAAATGGGAATCACCATCGTACTCGGACCAAGCTTGAACATCCACAGAGATCCACTGTGCGGAAGAAACTTTGAGTATTACTCTGAGGATCCTCTGATTGCAGGAACAATGTCAGCGGCAGTGACAAACGGCGTACAGGAGACACCAGGCGTCGGCGCTTGTCTGAAGCACTATGCAGGAAACAATCAGGAGACCAACCGAAACGCGACGAACAGCGTGATCAGTGAGCGTGCGCTGCGTGAGATCTATGTGAAAGGATTCGAGATTGCAGTCAAAGCTTCTCATCCGATGTCCATCATGACATCCTATAACTTGATCAATGGTATCCCGGCAGGGGACAACTATGATCTGTGCACCGATCTGCCAAGAGGAGAGTGGGGATTCGATGGTCTGATCATGACAGACTGGAACGGCGGAATGTCTACACCAGCATTGTCCATGCATGCAGGAAACGATATGATTATGCCAGGCGGAACGGAGAGAGCAGAAAACATCCAGGGCGGTGTTCAGGATCTGAAGCCTGGATTTGATGAGAGAGGACAGGTGGCACTGAAGACCACTATCATGTATGGTTCTTTTGAAGTATCTTCCGCACAGTGGGGCGAATTCGTCCTTGACGCAAACGGAACAGAGGAAGAAGTGGCACAGCTTGGAGAAGGCTATACAGCGTCTGTGAACGAAAACGGTGAGATCGTGGTCAATGATGAGCCAGTCTACACAGTCTATGAGTCAAACTTCTGGCAGGGAACGGGAGAATTTAAAAATCCTCTGACAACTGAAGTGGCATCTGTGAGCGAAGATGGAAAGCAGATCATCTATCACGGAAATTATGCGGAAGACCCGATTTGTATCGGAGATATCCAGAAATCAGTGATGAACAATCTGAGAGTGATCATGAACTCAATCGCCATGGAAGCATTCTACGGTGAAGACCAGGTGAAGATCACAAGCTGGTCAGAAGGCGCAGAGCTCGTATCTCCAGTAGCAGTTGAGAGAAGTGAAGTAAAATAAAAACGAAGTGAAATAAAAGATAGATCTTCGATTCAGGAATAGGTAGGTTCCAGTGATTCTCCGCAAAACAACAGAATGTTTTGCGGAAAATCGCCGGGACCTATATTTGATGTAGAGAAAATTTTTGGCGGAAGTCTTTTGGGGACAATCCGGTCTCTTCCTTGAAACATTTGGCAAAGTAAGAAAAATTCTGATATCCGCATTTCAGGGCGACAGTCTGAATCTGCATATCGGTGTAGCGCAGCAGAGACATCGCTTTTTCCATCCTTTTTTTTAATAAAAAGTCGGGAAGACTTTGCCCGATCTCGCGCTTGAAGCATTTGGCAAGGTAGTCAGGATTTAAAAAGAAGTGCGATGCAAGCTCTTTTCTGGAATAGTTTTTCTCAGGGTGCTCCTCGATCATCGCGGCAATCTGGGCGATGGTGTCGGAGAGGGAGGAGCGATCGGACGAATCACTATATTCTGAGGAGAGTTCCTGCCTTTTTTTATGAAGCTGGCGCTGATCAAAGGTAAATGCGATGGCACGCTGTAAAGTGGTCAACAGTTGATCTGAGGACACCGGTTTTAAAAGGTAATCAAAAACATGATATCGGATGCCGGCGGTTGCGTACTGAAAATCTGCATGGCATGTCAGCAGGATTGAGGTGATCATTTTGCCGTGATCCTGTATCCACTGCAAAAGATCGAAGCCAGATTCGCCGGGCATCTCAATGTCGCAGATCAAAAGAGAGACCGGATGGCTTTCTATGTACTCCTTTGCACTCTCCACATCATAGCACGTTCCGATGGAAGAGAAGGAGAGAGGAAGATCTAAGACCTGTAATTTGAGTGCTTCCAGTGTCAGCACTTCATCATCGACTAATAAAAGATTCAATAAAAACCCTACCTTTCAACAAGAGATGGCAGATGAATCGATACGACTGCACCGCCGTCTCCAGAATCATTGGAAAATGTCAGAGAAGCTTTTCCTTTATAGATATGATATAATCTTCGCTTCACATTTTCAATACCGACATGGCGCTCACCGGAGGAAGCAGGAAGCAGAGGCGAGCTGCAGAGGGAGTCACACGAGGTGTTAAGTTCTCCGAGAAGTTCATCGGAAAATCCAGGGCCGTTGTCTTTGACAAAGATTTCGACAAATTCTTCACAGCAGAAAATTTCCAGATGAATCGTCAATGGTTTTTTTCGGGTGAATCCATGTTTGATGCTGTTTTCCACAAAAGTCTGGATGGTCAGGATTGGGACTTGAATTTCCCCGAGTTCTCCGTGAATCTGATAGGAGAACTGGAACTGTGCGGCGAGGCGAAGCTCCTGGATATGGAGATAGTTTTTTGTGTGTTCCACCTCGTCCTTCACAGGCGCCAACTCATCTGCTGACTTGAAGGCATAGCGGAAATAGTGGATCAGACCGGTCGCCATCTCAGTGATCAGGTCATAATGTTTTGTCGCAACCATGCTGCAGATCATATTCAGAGAGTTCAGAAAAAAGTGCGGTTTGATCTGCATGGTCAGATACTGAATCTGCGTGTTTGTCTTTTCTAATTTCTCTTCATATACCCTGACTTTGAGCCGTTGAATTTCCTGAATCATCTCGTTAAATGACTGCGTCACCTGCGTAAATTCGTCCTTTGTGGGCGGAAGCGGAATCTGTGTCGAGAAATCGCCCTGTTTTACCGCAAGAATTCCCTGAAGCATCCTCTGAAGAGGCGGGAAAATCTGCCGAAACAGCAGAAGCATAGTGATGAAAATGGTCACAATACTGATCCCGGTCAGCCAGTAAAAGATGTGACGGAACGGCATGGTTTTTTCAAGAAAGTTATTTTCTGCGATGCAAAGTGTGATGCCGAAGTTTCCACAGGAAGAATCACAGTGGCTGTAAATATAATTGCCCTGAGGAAATGCTTCGTCTGTCAGAAGAAAGTAGCACGACGAAGAGAGAGAATCATTTGAGTAATCTTGAATTTCATCAAGGGAGGAATTCGAACAAGACAGCAAAAAAGTATTGTCCTCAAAAAGATGAAGATCGCTCAGCGGTTCTAGAATCTGCGTGTCTGTGATCCATGCGCCCATGTAAGTGTGGTGATAATATAAAATCTCGATCAAAAAGACCTTTCCGTCAATGGATACAGGATACCAGTAAGCAATCTGAGGCTTCGAAATCCCTGGGGTATTTTCCATGTGGTAGCTTGCAATATATTCCTGCAGAGCAAGCCTGTGAGTGTAGGACTCTTTTTTCCGTGATTTCATGACAAGAGTGTCTGTCTCAGGGACATAGAAAAACAGACCACCGATATTTTTATAGGTAGTCAAAAAAGTTTCCATATCTCGCATCATAGAAAGCTGCGCGGTGTAACACGCCTGGGAATTCTGACCAAAGACAGCGCGTTTTGGAGCATAATCAGAGATGGAGGTCAAAAGATAGGAAGAAACATGTTCCAGGTCATAGTCCATCCACTGCTGATAAATAGCGAGGGCATCGTTTGTGTCAGACAGTGTCTGTTCCCTCAGTGTCTTTGAGCTGTAAAGGTGAAGCAAGGCGAGGGTCAGAAACAGCAGAGAACAGATGACGCCACAGATAAAAAGAAATTTTGCGCGGATGGTAGAAAAGTAGTGAGGAAAGTGAATTTTGATTGCTTTATCCATAAAACCTCCAGAAAGATGAGAGACTGCATATTTAAGTGCAGGACAGGCGGTTTTCCGCTTTTCGTGTGCAGAAACCAGAAGGCAGAAAGGAAGAAAAAGTCCCCCATTTTGAGCGTACAGCAACGAATGAGGGACTGTTCTGATCTGGTTCTTTCTGCAAAAATTAGTTGTCTTCTTCTTTTACGCTTGCATCCACGGTGTAAACCTGACGTTTCTTTGCCATGACATCGCTTGCAAGATATTCGTCGTATGTTGTGATCTTGTCGATCAGAGAACCGTTTGGCAGAATCTCCATGATACGGTTTGCTGTTGTCTCCACAATCTGATGGTCGTGGGAGGCAAACAGAATCACGCCTGGGAATTTGATCATACCATTGTTTAAGGCAGTGATCGATTCCATGTCGAGGTGGTTGGTCGGCTCATCGAAAAGAAGCACATTTGCGCCGGAGATCATCATCTTAGAGAGCAGGCAGCGCACCTTTTCACCTCCGGACAATACCTTCACCAGCTTCACACCGTCGTCCCCTGCGAACAGCATACGTCCAAGGAATCCACGCACATAGGTCATATCTTTGATCTCGGAGAACTGAGTCAGCCAGTCTACGATGGTCAGATCATTGTTGAATTCCTGTGTGCTGTCTTTCGGGAAATACTCCTGGCTGGTGGTGATTCCCCACTTGAAACTTCCGCTGTCTGGCTCCATCTCGCCCATCAGAATCTTGAACAGCGTCGTCTTTGCTAGCTCATTGCCGCCGACGAATGCCACTTTGTCATCATGGTTCAAAGTGAAAGTCAGATTATCAAGAATCTTGACGCCGTCGATCGTCTTTGTCAGTCCCTCAACGGAGAGCACTTCGTTTCCGATCTCACGGTTTGGACGGAAATCGATGTAAGGATATTTACGGCTGGACGGACGAATCTCGTCGAGCTGAATTTTTTCCAGCGCACGTTTTCTGGAAGTTGCCTGTTTGGACTTAGAAGCGTTGGCGCTGAAACGGGAGATGAACTCCTGCAGCTCTTTGATTTTTTCTTCTTTCTTCTTGTTGGCCTCTTTCATCTGGCGGATCATCAGCTGGCTGGACTCGTACCAGAAGTCATAGTTTCCGGCATAGAGCTGAATTTTTCCGTAGTCGATATCTGCGATCTGTGTGCAGACTTTATTTAAAAAGTAACGGTCGTGGGACACGACGATGACCGTATTGTTAAAATTGATCAAAAATTCTTCCAGCCATTCGATCGCACCTAAATCCAGATGGTTGGTCGGCTCGTCGAGCAGCAGAATATCCGGATTTCCGAAAAGCGCCTGTGCCAGAAGCACTTTGACCTTCTCGTTACCGTTTAAGTCGCGCATCATGGTATAGTGCAGATCTGTGTCGATGCCCAGACCGTTTAACAAGGTTGCAGCGTCCGATTCTGCCTCCCATCCGTTTAATTCCGCAAACTCACCTTCCAGCTCGCTGGCACGGATTCCGTCTGCATCGGAGAAATCCTCTTTTGCGTAGATGGCTTCTTTTTCTTTCATGATGTCATACAGGCGTTTGTTGCCCATGATGACGGTATCCATAACTGGATAATTATCGTATTTAAAATGATCCTGCTGCAGGAAAGAAAGTCTCTGACCTGGAGTGATCGTAATATCTCCTTTTGTTGTATCAAGCTGACCGGATAAAATTTTCAGAAATGTAGATTTTCCAGCGCCGTTGGCACCAATCAGTCCGTAGCAGTTTCCCTCTGTAAATTTGATATTTACATCCTCAAACAACGCTTTTTTGCCAATTCTCAGTGTCACATTATTTGCACTTATCATCTTTAATCCTCATAATCCTTTCTCTCATAAATATAGAACGGTTGCAAAGTCTCTTCTATTGTACTCGAAATAGAGAAAAAAGCAAGTGGGAAAT
>JALEVQ010000115.1 GCA_022788205.1 Robinsoniella sp.
ACCGGAAAGAACTGCCGGGAAGAGACCGAAATCCGATTGCTCCTCACATCGCAAAGCGTGTAAGGCAGCGCGAAGGAAAAGAACCCTCCTTGCCGGGCGCGATCACCGAAAAAGGGGGAGAGCTTATAGAAAAAAAGCTAGCGCTCGCTGTCGGATGATGCGTGGCGAAAAACCGTGCACTGGCTCAAAGTGCTGTTGTGGGAAGCGGGGGAGAAGGTGACATCTTCTCCGAACCATGCGGGAGGCTCGAAGGAAATTGCCATCTCTTCGTCCGGAAATTCTACTTCGGCGAGCACCAGACCGTCGAAGGGAGCATCAAAAATGTCGAGTTCGATGGTCAAAATTTCAGTGAGCGGAATCTTGTATCTCGTCTTTGAGATGAGATTTCCGTCAATTTTTTCTTTTAGATGAAGATAGGACTGTGGGGTGAGTGGAAGATTATATTCTTCGCGTACCATCAGTCCTTTTGATTTATAGGTCAGAATATACTGATCGTCCTGACGTCGAATGCGGACAACAGGAGATGTGCAGAGATACCCCTGCTCAATTTTGTGGGAGGGATATTGGTCGAGATTTTCGGGGAGCTGTTCGATCAGATATTTTCGTTCGATTTCCATAAGATAAGATCCTCACTTTCAGATACGGTTTTTGGTAGGCTGTGGATGACCAGACAAAATCCTGCCCTGATTCAGAGGAGCAGGGCGCGGGAGACTGTGTGATCTCAATGGAAATTATAAAGCGTTTTCGAAAAAGCGTAAAGAGAAAAATAAATTTCTTCTAAAGAATCTGCAAATGATATGGAAAGTTGAGAGGAAGTTTGGTACAATAAAAGACAGCGAAAATTTGGCAGGCAAGACTGCCGCAGAAAAGAAGGAGTGATTTGTATGGGAAAAATTTATGTTTTTCTGGCAGATGGTTTCGAGGAGATCGAAGGGCTGACCGTGGTCGATCTCACACGCCGCGCCGCGCTTGATGTGGTGACCGTGTCGATCATGGGAAGAAAAGAAATTGCAGGGGCACATCGAATTATGGTCCAGGCGGATGAACTGTTTGAAAATTTAGATTTTGAAGATGCCGACATGTTGGTTCTGCCAGGCGGAATGCCGGGGACATTATATCTGGGCAAACATGCGGGACTCCAGAAATTGCTTGAGACAAAGATGAAAGAGAATTGTCCGATCTCAGCGATCTGTGCTGCACCGAGTATTCTGGGAGATATGGGAATCTTAGAGGGAAAAAGAGCGGTATGCTATCCGGGATTCGAAGAGAGACTAAAAGGTGCTGTTGTGACTCAGAATCCGGTCGAGGTGGATGGAAATATCACGACAAGCCGCGGTATGGGAACAGCGATTGCGTTTGGACTTGCGATCATTGCGCGCTTTAAGGGCGATGAGGAAGCAGACAGGATCGGAAAATCCGTGATTTGGGGCTGAATCTAAAAAAAGTTCTGGTGTTTTTTAAATGGTTGTGATATACTTGTAAAATGACTGAGAGTATGGATAAGTTTCAGATGGAAACAACTGTTGTAACGGTTCAGTCGGATAGTTATAAGCTCTCGCCCCCGGGAGAGAGTAGTTGACATAGAATGAAGGAGGAAATTTGTAAAATGAGTTTACAGGTAGAAAAGTTAGAGAAGAACATGGCAAAACTGACCATCGAAGTGTCTGCTGAGGAGTTCGAGAAAGCAGTTCAGGAAGCATATTTAAAAAATAAAGGAAGAATCACTCTGCCAGGATTCAGAAAAGGAAAAGCTCCTCGTGCCATGATTGAAAAAATGTATGGAACAGGCGTTTTCTACGAAGAAGCAGTGAACTCTTTGATCCCAGAAGCATACGGAAAGGCAGCGGACGAGTCAGGATTAGAGATCGTAGCGCAGCCATCTATTTCTGTAGAACAGGTAGAAAAAGGAAAACCATTTATCTTCACAGCAGAAGTTGCTCTGAAACCAGAAGTTACTTTAGGTCAGTATAAAGGAATCGAAGTAGAGAAGACACCGATCGAAGTGACAGAGGATGAAGTAAACGCAGCACTCGACAAAGAGAGAGAGAAAAACTCCAGAATGGTAGACGTGGAAGACCGCGCAGTAGAAAATGGAGATATCATCAAATTAGACTTTGACGGTTCTGTAGATGGAGTTCCATTCCAGGGCGGAAAAGCAGAAAACTATGACCTGACAGTTGGTTCCGGAAGCTTTATTCCAGGATTTGAAGATCAGCTGATCGGCGTAAAGATCGGTGAGGAAAAAGATGTCAATGTTACCTTCCCGGAAGAGTATCATGCAAAAGAATTAGCTGGAAAAGCAGCTGTATTTAAATGTAAAGTCAATGCGATCAAAGTAAAAGAGATTCCAGAGGCAGACGATGAGTTTGCAAAAGAAGTTTCTGAGTTTGAGACGATCGCTGAGTATAAAGAAGATCTGCAGAAGAAACTGACAGAGCAGAAGGAAAAAGAGGCAAACGCAAAGAAGCAGGGCCTTGCTGTGACAAAAGCTGTGGAGAACGCTTCCATGGATATCCCGGATGCGATGGTGATGGAGCAGGTAAGACGCATGATGGATGATTTCGCAAGAAGAATCAAATCTCAGGGTCTTACAATGGAGCAGTACTTCCAGTTCACAGGCTCAACAGCTGCAAAAATGGCAGAGCAGATGAAACCAGAAGCTCTGAAACGTATTCAGAACAGCTTAGTTCTGGAGGCAATCGCTAAGGCAGAAAATATCGAAGTCAGCGATGAGAGACTGGATGAAGAGATCGATAAGATGGCTAAGATGTACAAGATGGAAGCTGATAAATTAAAAGATATGATGGGCGACCGCGACAAAGAGCAGATCAAGAACGACATCGCAATCCAGGAAGCTGTCAAGATGATCACAGATGCAGCAGTGGAAGTAGAGCCGGCAGCTGAAACAGAGACAAAGACAGAAGAATAAAAAAAGAAAAAAGGCTGAATATAAGCTTAAGCAAGGAGGTATTCGCATGAGCTTAGTACCTTATGTCATTGAACAGACAAGCAGAGGAGAGAGATCTTACGACATCTTTTCCCGCTTATTGAAAGATCGAATTATTTTCCTCGGCGAGGAAGTGAACGATGTCAGTGCGAATCTGATCGTCGCACAGCTTTTGTTCTTGGAATCCGAGGATCCGGGAAAAGATATTCAGTTGTACATTAACAGCCCTGGCGGATCAGTATCCGCAGGATGGGCGATCTATGATACCATGCATTACATCAAATGCGATGTCTCCACCATCTGTATGGGCATGGCAGCGAGCATGGGAGCATTTCTGCTGGCAGGAGGCACGAAGGGAAAACGCTTCGCACTTCCAAACGCAGAGATCATGATCCATCAGCCTTCCGGCGGAGCGCAGGGACAGGCGTCTGATATCAAGATTGTGGCAGATAAGATTCTCGATACCAGAAGAAAGCTGAATGAGCATCTTGCCGCCAACACAGGGCAGCCTCTCGAGGTGATCGAGGTAGATACCGAGCGCGACCACTATATGAGTGCAGAGGAAGCGAAGGCATACGGTCTGATCGACGCTGTGATCACAGCGAGATAAGACGGAAAGGGGACAATCGTTCACGGTTGTTCCGGATGATATTCCTGGGTGGCACATAGAGTGTTCACTTGGAGAACAAGATAAGGGATGTCAGAAGAGCCAGGCGTCTTTTGACAGAGAGAATGATAAGACTCCTGCTCGATGAGTAGGAGTCTTACTGTGACTTAGAGGAGTTTCTTGCAATGATTATAAGAGGAGAAAAGAAATGGCTGGAAAATTAGTGGAACAGAAAATCAGATGTTCTTTTTGCAACAAGTCAGAAGATCAGGTGCGCAAGCTGATTGCAGGGCCAAATGGTGTTTTTATCTGTGATGAGTGTGTCGAAATCTGCGGAGAGATTATTGAGGAAGAACTCAATCACGAGATGCCGCAAGGTATGGGAGACGAGATTAACCTGTTAAAGCCAGAAGAGATCAAAGCATTTCTGGATGATTATGTGATCGGACAGGACGAGGCGAAGAAGACGCTGGCTGTCGCCGTATATAATCATTATAAGCGAATCACAGCCGGGAGAAATCTCGATGTAGAGCTTCAAAAGAGCAATATTCTGATGTTGGGACCGACCGGCTCTGGAAAGACACTGCTGGCACAGACACTTGCGAGACTGCTGAATGTGCCGTTTGCCATCGCCGATGCGACAGCGCTGACTGAGGCGGGATATGTGGGTGAGGATGTCGAGAACATTCTTCTGAAACTGATCCAGGCAGCGGATTACGATATCGGAAGGGCAGAGTATGGCATCATCTACATCGATGAGATTGATAAAATTACAAGAAAATCAGAGAATACATCGATCACAAGAGATGTCTCCGGCGAAGGTGTGCAGCAGGCACTTCTGAAGATTCTGGAGGGAACTGTCGCATCCGTTCCTCCGCAGGGCGGCAGAAAACATCCACATCAGGAGCTGCTTCAGATCGATACGACCAACATCCTGTTTATCTGCGGCGGTGCCTTTGAGGGACTCGAGAAATTGATTGAGAGCCGTATGGATACAAAGGCGATCGGATTTAACGCAAAGCTTGGGACAAGAGATGAGAAGGATGTAGGGGAAGTGCTGCGCCAGGTATTGCCGCAGGATTTCGTGAAATTTGGTATGATTCCGGAGCTGATCGGGCGTGTGCCGGTGGTTGTGTCTCTCGATCCGCTTGACAAAGCGACACTGGTTCGTATTCTGAAAGAGCCAAAGAATTCAATTGTGAAACAGTACAAAAAGCTGTTCGAGCTGGACGGAGTAGATTTGAGCTTTGAGGAAGAGGCGATCGAGGCGATTGCCCAGAAGACACTCGACCGCAAGACAGGTGCGAGAGGTCTGAGAGCGATTATGGAGAAAGCGATGAATGATCTGATGTATACGCTTCCGTCCGACGACACGGTTGAGAGCTGTATTATCACAAAAGACATGATCGACGGAGTGGGAGAGCCGATTTTACTTCACCGCACACAGCTGCCTATGAAAGGAAAAAAGCTGATCACAAAAAAGGACAAAGGTATTGAAGAAACTGCGTAGATAGAATCGAGGTTAACATATGAGTGAACTGATAAAAAATATGCCAACCATAGCACTGCGGGGGATGACCGTCCTCCCGGCTATGGTTGTACATTTTGATATTAGCAGGGAGAAGTCGATCAAAGCAGTTGAGCAGTCGATGGTGAGAGATCAGAAGATCTTTTTGATTGCGCAGCAGAATCCCGAGGAAAACAACCCGGGAATCAAAGATTTATACAGAATAGGCACGATTGCAGTCGTCAAACAGGTTGTGAAGCTTCCTAAGAATATTTTCCGTGTGCTTGCTGAGGGAATCGAGCGTGCGGAACTCTTGGATCTGGAGGAGAATGGAGATTATCTGGAGGCAACTGTCGAAGTCTCAGACGGAAACCAGATGGAGCAGTATTCGCCGAATACGCAGGAGGCGATGATGAGGGCTCTGAAGGATATTTTTACGGTCTATGGTGTGGAGAATGATAAAATCAGCAAAGAGCTGGTGCAGCAGATTCTGGAGAATACCAGACTGGATAAACTGATGGAGCAGATTGCGATCAACATTCCGATTTATTTCGAAGAGAAACAGCGTATTCTGGAGGCAGAGGATTTTCAGAAACGCTACGACATGATCTGCCTTTTGCTGACAAATGAGATTGAGATTTTCCGAATCCGCAAAAACATTCAGATGAAGGTCAAAGAGCGGGTTGATAAAAACCAGAAGGAATATATCCTGAGAGAACAGCTGAAAGTGATCCGCGAGGAACTTGGGGAGGACACGACACTTTCTGATATTGATCAGTTCCATGAAAAAGTAAGAAAATTAAAAGCTTCTCCGGAAGTGAAAGAGAAAATAGAAAAAGAGATCGAGCGATTTAAAAATGTAGGAAATCATTCGGCAGAGAGTGCGGTGATCCGCGGATACATCGAGACACTTCTTGAGATGCCGTGGAACAAGGCATCAAAAGATAACCGCGATATCAAGGCGGCACGAAAGATTTTGGAGGAGGACCACTACGGTCTCGAGAAAGTCAAAGAGAGAGTTCTGGAATTTCTTGCTGTGCGCGCTCTGACGGAGAAAGGCGACAGTCCGATCATTTGTCTGGTGGGACCGCCCGGGACAGGAAAGACCTCTATCGCGCGCTCCATCGCGCGTGCACTCGACAAAAAGTATGTGCGAATCAGTCTTGGCGGAGTGCGGGATGAGGCGGAAATCCGCGGACACAGGAGAACGTATGTGGGAGCGATGCCGGGGCGCATTGCGGCCGGAATGAAGAGCGCCGGTGTAAAAAATCCTCTGATGCTGCTCGATGAGATTGACAAGGTGAGCAGCGATTATAAGGGCGACACAGCGTCGGCTCTTCTGGAAGTGCTCGATTCAGAACAAAACAGTCACTTTGAGGATCACTATATTGAGATCCCGATGGATTTGTCTGAGGTGCTGTTTATCGCCACGGCAAACGATGCCCACACGATCCCGAGACCGCTTCTCGATCGAATGGAGATCATTGAGATCACAAGCTACACAGAAAACGAGAAATTTCACATTGCCAGGGAACATCTCGTGAAAAAGCAGATTGAGCGAAACGGTCTGGATGGGGAGAAACTGCACATCAGCGATGCAGCGCTGAAAAAAATCATAAGCGCTTACACGAAAGAGGCAGGAGTGCGAAACCTTGAGAGAAAATTAGGTGAGATCTGCCGAAAAGCGGCAAAGGAGATTCTGGAGGATGGCAAAAAGTCTGTGAAGGTGACAGAGTCGAATCTGGTCCATTATCTAGGAAAAGAGCGCTACAGCATCAATCGCCTCAATGACAGCGATGAGGTGGGAATTGTGCGCGGGCTTGCATGGACGAGCGTCGGCGGGGATACGCTTCAGATTGAGGTCAATGTCATGGATGGCAAGGGCGAATTCGTCCTGACAGGACAGCTCGGGGATGTGATGAAGGAGTCAGCGCGCACAGGCATCAGCTATATTCGATCCGTCCGTGAGAGATATCAGATTGACAGTGAATTTTTCAATCAGCACGACATTCATATCCATATCCCGGAAGGTGCTGTGCCAAAGGATGGCCCTTCAGCCGGCATCACGATGGCAACGGCAATGCTCTCAGCCATCACTGGAATACCGGTGCGCGCCGATGTGGCAATGACAGGTGAGATCACACTGCGGGGGCGCGTTCTGCCGATCGGCGGGTTAAAGGAAAAACTGCTCGCCGCAAAGAATGCAGGGATCAAGACGGTGCTTGTGCCGCAAAAGAATAAATCAGATGTGGAAGAAGTGCCGGGTGAGATCAAAAAAGGACTGGAAATTTGCTATGTAGAGAGTATGGAGGATGTCCTGGAAAGGGCTCTTGTCCAGAAGAAAAATAAAAAAGCCGTGGAGGAAAAAAGGTGATCATCAAACAAGTATCGTTAGAAACGGTGTGTGGAATTACAAGTGTGCTGCCTGTGACGGATAAAGTGGAGATTGCATTTGCGGGGAAATCGAATGTGGGCAAGTCTTCTATGATCAATGCACTGATGAACCGGAAATCACTTGCGAGGACGAGTGCACAGCCTGGAAAGACGCAGACGGTAAACTTTTATAATGTCAATGATAAAGTCTATCTTGTAGATCTCCCGGGATATGGGTATGCGAAAGTGTCGCAGGCGGAAAAGGAAAAATGGGGAAAGCTGATTGAGAAATATTTAAACGGCTCAAAGCAGCTCAAAGCAGTATTTCTCCTGGTGGATATTCGACATGAGCCGGGAGAAAATGACAGAATGATGTACGACTGGATGACGTATCACGGCTTTGACCCGATCATCATCGCGACAAAATTAGATAAGATTAAGAGAAGCCAGCTTCAAAAGCAGCTCAAGTTAGTAAAAACAGGGCTGGGTGCAAAAGAAGGGACGATCATCATCCCATTCTCAGCTGAGACGAAGCAGGGACGAGATGAAATCTGGGAAGTGATCGAGAGATTTTTGCCTGAGGAAGAGGATGAACCGAAGGCATAACACAACAAAAGCGTGTGCGGCGGTGGACTTTTAGAGAAAAGAGACAGAAAGAAGGAAGACATATGGTTCATCCAAAATTGACTTTAGAGAAAAGAATTGAGGCAGAGCTGGCGAGCTACGATGGCATGGTGGGGATCTATGTCAACGACCTGAAAGGCAATGTCATTGACATCAACGGGGAGGAAGTCTTTGAGACAGCAAGCAGCATCAAGGCGTTCATCCTGGCATGTCTGTATGAGGAAGTGGAACAGGGGAGAAAACGTCTTGACGATATGCTGACGTGTGATGAGCGATACTATATCAATGGCAGCGGGCTTCTCCGAAGCCTGGACATGGGCGTGACACTCTCTGTAAAAAATACAGCGATTTTGATGATTATCGTCAGTGACAACATCGCCACAAACATGATCATCGATTACCTCGGAATCGATACCATCAATCATTTTATAAAAAAGACGGGATTTGCGCATACGGTACTGCATAATCCGATTAATTTTGCGATCTACCCACAGCTTGGTTCAAGCACGCCGGAAGATTACGGGAAATTTTTTGAGTTGCTTGCCCAGGGGAAACTGGTCAGTGAACATGCAAGCGAAGAGATGATGGAAATTTTCAAAAAACAGCATTACAACCGTATGCTGACGAAAGATTTGCCTCAGTATCTGCTGGACAGCGAGGACACAGGCGATGAGGAGCTGATTACCGTCGCATCAAAGAGTGGAAGCATGGATGCATGTCGTATTGACGGCGGAATTGTCTCTACCCCATATGGAAGCTATGTGATCGTTCTGATGCACAAAAAATTTCACGATCCACTTTACTATGCAGATCACCAGGCAACCGTATACGGCGCAAAGATCAGCCGGCTGATCTTTGACCAGTACATGGCGCTGGAAGGGCGGCTGCGAAAAGAGGCGTGACGAGACGGCGGCGTGGCGCAAAGAGAAGAAAGAGCAAAATAGACGGTGTATGTCCCGGACGTTCTCCACAAAACCACAGACTGTTTTGGAGAACGGGGAGACATACACCGGATCTGATCAGAAAGACTTATAAGATGAACATTCTTGTGATTGCCATATCGCGTGCGGTCGCTGCGTGATAGCGCACGGTATATCCATCCTCCAACAGTGTGACACCCGGGAAGAAGGAAGCGCGGCGCGCTTTATAGTGGTCCTTGAAATTGATCTCGACATCGAATCCGTTTGGCATAGTCAGATGGCAGTCGTCTTTTTTGGCGATTGCTTTTTTTACGCCCTCTTTGATTAAATCGCAGGCGTAGGCAGGGCTTAAGTTGAGGGTGGCGCTGCCGAATCCCTCTTTTACGGCAACGGTCTCAATGTTTCCATTATATTTCTTGACATGTTCACAGAGCATTTTGTCGCCGCTCACAAACAGAGAGGGAACACCGAGTGATTCAGCCAGATAGGAGTGCATCAGAAATTCAGAGGCAAGTTCCCCGTTGATTTTGACATAATTATTGCCGCGATTCATGGTGTGGCTCAGAGGGCTTCCATTAAAGCCGGCTCCAGAGTGGTATCCGATAAAGAGGATGCCGTCAAAGGTTCCATCAATTCCGGCAATCATGGATTCCGGGGAATTATCCCAGTCGCGAAGGACTTTTACTTCCTTCGGGAAAGCAGTGATATCCAGGTTGCGCCCGGAATCGTGTGCATCCTTTACAACAATCTCGTCAGCACCCATCTCGATGGCTGCCTGACATGCGGCGAGCGTCTCTGCTGTCATCTGTTTTGCAGCAGCGGCATACTCAACATCGCCGAGGTTCGTGGATTCCCAGCAGGTTACTCCTGTGATTCCTTCGATATCTGCACTGATATAAATTTTCATAAATGAATCATTCCTTTCTTTTCGTGTGATCACGGCAGTATGCAGTGGTCATTTTTTTGGGAAGAGTCTATGTAGTCGGGACATAGACCGTGTGGTTTTTTCATGCATTCTCCAGGAGAGATAAAATATTATGGATCTGGAGTTCTACGCCGATCGGGATACAGCGCTCATCCAGCTCAAATTCCTTGGAGTGGAGTGGAGCAGTCATCCCTTTCGCAGCATTTCCACAGCCGAGATGGAAAAAGGCTCCGGGAGCTTTATCCAGGAAAAAGGAGAAATCTTCCGCGCCGAGGCTTGGAAATTCCTTTGGATGGATATTCTCATGACCGAGCAGTTTTTCTGCATTTTTCACCACCACATCCACGATTTCATCTGTGTTGATCAAGGCGTCGTATCCGCAGTGGAAGACGACATCTGCCGATCCTCCGAAAGCGCCGCAGATCAGAGCTGCCTGTTTTTCAATGTACTGAAACGCTTCCTCGCGCATCTGAGGATCGGTGGTGCGCAGAGTACCGTGGAGAAGCACTTGATCGCACACAATATTTGGACCTTCGCCGCCTGAAATCTGACCGAATGACAAGACGGCAGACTGGAGAGGGGAGATCCTGCGGCTGACAAGTGTCTGGAGAGCACAGACCAGGTGGGAAGCGATCACAACGGCATCGATTCCCTGCTCCGGATAGGCACCGTGGCATGATTTCCCGTGTACGGTGATGGTGACTTCGTCCGATGCCGCATTTAAATTCCCATATCGGTATTCGATGGAGCCAACTTCATGGTTGGGCATGACATGCAGCCCGAGTACATAGTCGACATGAGGATGCTCCATATAGCCGGCTTCGACCATCGGCTTGGCACCCCCGACGGTCTCCTCGGCGGGCTGGAAGAAAAATTTGACGTTGCCTTGGAGTGTGTCCTCCTGATCCTTCAAGATTTTGGCGATGCCTAAAGCGATCGTGGTATGTGCATCGTGACCGCAGGCATGCATGACACCGCGGTTCATGGAACAGCAGTGGTGTGTGGATGGTTCCTGGATAGGCAGGGCATCAATGTCGGCGCGGATGGCGACTGTCTTTCCATGGGATTTGCCTTTTCCTCTGATCAGGGCAACGACGCCGTGACCAGCGACGTCTTTTTCATAGGGGATATCCCACTCGTCGAGATAGTGACAAATCTGTTCCGAAGTGCGGACTTCCTGCTCACTCAATTCTGGATGAAGATGGAGATCTCTGCGTATTTCCAGAAGCATAGGAGTGACCTCCTCGATTTTTTTATGTAAGTCAGTCATAATGATTCGTCCTTTCTAAAAATGTTCTCCCAAAACGACTTTGGTAATCGCTCCATCTTTTTTGTAGACACGCGGCGGGCGGGCTGTCAAGCGTGAGACGATCTCATTTTTGTTTGTGCCTGCGAGTTTGGCAGCACTGTCTATATCGAGTGTGCCATGTTCGCCATTTCCGTAAATGATCGCTTCGTCACCCAAGTGTACGTCCGCGATGTCGGTCAGATCGACCATACACTGATCCATACACAGAACACCAATCAGCGGAGCCTTCTGACCGTGGATGGAGACAAACCCTTTGTCTCTCATATTGCGCGGATATCCATCTGCATAGCCGAAAGGAAGTGTTCCGATGATGGAATCGCGTTCGGCTCTCCAGAGATAGTCATATCCTACGCCTTCTCCCTTTTTGATATGGGAAATATGGGAGATTTTTGTCTTAAAAGAGAGTGCCTGTTTCAGGTCGAGATGACCGATGTGAAAACCCTTCAGTCCATACAGGATGGCGCCGGGACGTATCATGTTCAGCTGATATTCCGGATAGTCCACAAACGAGATACTGTCTGCGATATGGTGATAAGGGCAGCGGCATCCGGCAGCCTCAAGCGCAGAGATCACATCGAGAAAACGCTGAAACTGGCGCTCATTTTCTTCCTCACTGGTCAGAGCGAGATGTGAGAAGATTCCTTGCACCGTCAGATTTGGCAGCGCAAAGATTTCTTTCATCTCTTCCAGGGCTTGTGGCGTGTCTGGAAAACCGATTCGGTGGAAACCGGTGTCAACTTTGATGTGGACGAGGGCGGTTGTTCCATATTCGAACGCCAGCTGGCTTAGGCGTCTCGCCTGAGAAAGACGGTCGATGGTCTGGATGATTTGGTTTTTCACAACGTACGGGAGATAATCATCCGGGGTGAGCCCCATCAGAAGGATCGGATAACTCGGGTAATGCTGTCTCAGCTCCAGAGCTTCCCCAAGAGTGGCGACAGCGAGCATGTCTGCGCCGTTTTCCATCAAAACAGGGGCAATCTCCAGTGCCCCGTGACCATATCCGTTTGCTTTGATGACAGCAGCGATGCAGACACCTGGATTTGCGGCAGCGCGAATTTGTCTGATGTTAAAGGCAATGCAATCCAGATCTATTTCTAAAAAAGTATCGCGAAAAAGTGGTTGCTTCATTGACATAATGTATTCCTCCTTGTGTCAAGGGTATTATAGTCAAGATAAAAGAAAAATGCAACAGAAGGGAACAGAAAAAAATTACAATTCAAATCGCCAGATGTCAAAGAAAAATAGCAATATGCACTAGAAAAACTTGACTTTTTATCAAAAGTTGATTACAATAAAAAAAGGTTACGAGGACGGTGATGTCTAGATATGGGCATCACCTTTTTTCATATGCAGAGCACTTTATTTGGGTAAATCATGTAAGCGTCTTTCGGGGGGACGGAAAGGCATAGTGTTTTGCAAAGAAATCGTCAAAGACTAATCAAAAATAAAGTAAGGTGGTGGGAGAGATGCTTAAATATATATTTAAGCGAATTATTGCGGGTGTGTTGTCACTGTTCGTGCTGATTACGATCACATTCTTCTTGATGCATGCCATACCGGGCGGACCATTCAGTCCAGCAGAGCAGAGAAATGTTCCAGCTAAGGTTCTAGATCAGATCAATGAAAAATATGGCTTGAATGATCCGCTGATCGTACAGTACAAGACATATCTGACCAATCTTCTTCATGGAGATCTTGGCATTTCCTTCAAGAAACAGGATACATCCGTAAATGAGTTGATTGCCAACGGTTTTCCAGTTTCGGCAAAGGTAGGAGTACTTGCAATTATATTGGCACTTTCGATTGGAATTCCACTTGGAATTTTGGCAGCCGTGAAACGTGGGACAGGGATTGACGGTTTCGCCATGGTGTTGGCCACGATTGGAATTTCTGTGCCCAGTTTTGTAATCTGTGTGCTCTTGATGTATCTATTCTGTGAAAAGTGGAAGATCCTTCCTTCCTACGGATTAAATTCCTGGAAGAGTTATCTCCTTCCGGTATTCTGCATGGCATTCTCTCCGATCGCATATATCACGCGTCTGATGCGCTCAAGTATGCTGGAAGTGATGGGGCAGGATTATATCCGCACGGAGCGTTCCAAAGGAGTTCCGGAATTTACCGTCATCGGAAAATATGCGCTGAAGAATTCAATCCTTCCTGTTGTCACATACGTAGGACCGTTGGTGGCTTCGCTGATAACCGGTACCTTTATCATTGAAAAATTATTCAGTATTCCGGGTTTAGGGCGTTATTTCGTATCGGCAATCGCGGACCGCGATTATTCGGTGACCCTTGGTCTGACGGTGTTTTTGGGAGTGGTGATTATTATCTGTAACCTTGTGGTTGATATCATGTATGTGGTCATTGACCCGAGAGTAAAAATTGATGAATAAGGTGAATGTATGGTAGATGCGAAAGAATTGAATTTGACAGACCTCTCTGATGAGCTTCTCCAGCCGTTGTCAGATGAGGAGAGAAATACAGAGGAGATTTCCAGAGAGAGCGTCTCTTACTGGAAAAATTGCTGGAGACGTTTCAAAAAAGATAAACTGGCGATGTTGGGACTCGTGGTATTGATTGTGATGACACTGTTTGCTATCTTTGCCCCTATGCTTTCACCGTATACTTACGATCAGACTGATTTCACGGCGCTGCTCCAGTGGCCGAGCGCCACGCACTGGTTTGGAACTGACAAGATGGGGCGTGACATTTTTGTGCGGACGATGTACGGGGCAAGAATCAGTCTGAGTATCGGCTTTGCAGCAGCAGCGATCAACATGGTGATCGGTGTCTTGTATGGCGGGATCGCCGGATATCTGGGCGGAAGAGCGGATATGATTATGATGCGTATCGTCGATATTCTGACCGGTGTGCCGAGTTTGCTGTATATCATCTTAATCATGATGTTCCTGGGAAGCAATGTACAGAGTATTTTGATCGCCATGTGTATGACATACTGGATCACAACGGCGCGTATGGTGCGCTCTCAAATCTTTACTCTGAGAAATCAGGATTTTGCACTTGCAGCAAAAGTAATCGGAGAGACGAAATGGCAAATTTTGATGCGCCATCTGATTCCGAACAGTATGGGATCGATCATCGTGACCGTCACATTCTTAATTCCTTCTGCGATTTTCCAGGAGGCATTCTTAAGCTTCCTCGGAATTGGAATCCAGGTGCCGATGGCAAGCTGGGGTACTCTGGCGAATGATGCGATTGAATATCTATTCACGTATCCTTATCAGATGCTTTTCCCGGCAGCGGCAATCAGTATCACCATCTTCGCTTTGAACTTCATCGGTGACGGACTGCGCGATGCCTTAGATCCAAGACTGAAAAAGTAGAAAGGAATAAGCCAATGAGCAACGAAAAGAATACTTTACTGGAAGTAAATAATTTACACACCAGTTTTCATACGAGCGAGGGAGTTGTCCAGTCTGTGCGCGGCATCACATTTCATGTTGACCGCGGGGAGAGTCTAGGAATTGTAGGAGAGTCTGGCTGCGGAAAAAGTGTCACCATGCTGTCGATTATGCGGCTGTTGGATGACAATGCCAAGCTGGAGGCGGATTCCATTTTGTTTGACGGCGAGGATCTCTCAAAAAAGACGAAAAAAGAGATGCGCCCGATTCAGGGAAACCGAATCGGCATGATTTTTCAGGATCCGATGACAAGCTTAAACCCTCTGTTCACAGTGGGAGAGCAGATCAAAAATCCGCTGAAGCGCCATCAGAATCTTTCAGGAAAAAAGGCTGAGGAGAAAGCCATACAGATGCTTGAGAGAGTTGGCATCCCAGACCCTGCAAAGAGAATTCATCAGTATCCGCATGAACTCTCCGGCGGTATGCGTCAGCGTGTGATGATTGCTATCGCGATGTGCTGTGAGCCGGAATTGCTGATCGCAGACGAACCGACGACGGCTCTGGATGTGACGATCCAGGCGCAGATCCTCGATCTTATGAAAAATTTAAAGGAAGAATACCACTCTTCCATCATTCTGATCACGCATGACTTAGGTGTGATTGCAGGGGTATGTTCTAGAATCGTCGTGATGTACGGCGGTCTGATCATGGAAGAAGGGACAACGGAGGATATCTTCTACCGCACGGCACATCCTTACACAGCGGGATTGCTTTCCTCCATTCCGAAAGAGGAGACAAAACAGAAACTGATTCCGATTCCGGGAACACCGCCTGATCTTTTGAATCCTCCGAAGGGATGTCCGTTTGCAGCGCGGTGTAAACATGCCAGAAAGCTGTGTAAAGAGCAGGCACCGGGATTTATTCAGCTGTCCGAAGAACATAGAGCAGCGTGCTGGCTGTTACATCCAGCAGTAAAACAGAAGTTAGGCGAGGTGAAGATACGATGATAGAAAAACCGAATCCGCTTCTTCAAGTTGAAGATTTGAAAATGTATTTCCCGATAAAAAGTGGTTTCTTTTCGAAACCGAAAGTTTTGAAGGCAGTTGACAATGTAAACTTTTCCATCCAAAAAGGAGAGACCATGGGTCTGGTGGGAGAGTCAGGATGCGGCAAGACGACGGTCGGCAGAACGATCTTGAGATTGTATAACCCGACAGGCGGAAAGATTGTGTACGGAGGAGAGGACCTCACGCATCTTTCTGACAAGGAAATGTTTCCTTACCGGAAGAAAATGCAGATGATTTTTCAGGATCCCTATACTTCCCTGGACCCGAGAATGACGGTCGGAAGTATCATTGAGGCGCCTTTGAAGGTTCACAATCTGTATCAGGGAAAGGACAGAGAAGACCGTGTGCGTGAGCTGATCCAGATGGTTGGATTAAAACCGGACCATATCAACCGTTATCCGCATGAGTTTTCAGGCGGACAGCGCCAGAGAATCGGAATAGCCAGAGCGCTCGCTGTCGAGCCGGAATTTATCGTCTGCGATGAGCCGATCTCGGCACTCGATGTCTCGATTCAGGCGCAGGTAATCAATATTCTGGAAGAATTTCAGGAAAAATTTCATTTTTCGTATCTGTTTATCTCGCACGACTTATCGATGGTGCGCCATATTTCAAATAAAGTGGGCGTGATGTATCTGGGACATCTGATCGAGTATGCTTCGGTGGAAGAGATGTATCAGAACATGCAGCACCCATACACGAAATCTTTGCTGTCTGCCGTCCCGATCGCTGATCCGAAAAAAGCAGCAGAGAGTCAGCGCGTGGTGCTTCAGGGAGATGTCCCTTCACCGATCAATCCGCCGAGTGGATGTCCATTCCGCACACGCTGTCCGTATGCGAAAAAAGTATGCGAAGAACAGGTCCCGCAGCTGAAAAAGCTGAATGAAGATCATATGGTGGCATGTCACCTCGTATAGATATTATGAGAAAGTGACGGCAATGACTGATGCTTGTAAGGTATCACAACACAGAGCTGAGAGTTAACGTGACATAGAAGAGCTGGGATACCTGATAAGATACAAATTTATCATTTTATTAAGGAGGATATTTATGAAAAAGAGAAGAGTAATGAGTCTACTGTTATGCGCAGCGATGATGGCATCTACACTGAGTGTCAGCGCAGCAGAATCTGCAAAAGTGCAGCCGAATGATGTCGAGGAGACAAAAGAAGGAGAAAAAGTTCTCAAATATGCAATTACCGCTGAACCAGAGACTTTGGATCCAGGTTTGAACAACTACATGGCTTCCTCAAGTGTGATCCAGAACCTGTTTATGGGATTATATCAGGTTGGACCAGATGGCAGTCTGATCAACGGATGTGCAGACAGTTACACACTGAGTGAGGATGGTCTGACTTACACCTTCACTTTGAAGGAGGATTTAAAATGGTCTGACGGCAGTGCCCTGACAGCAGGAGATTTTGAGTATGCATGGAAACGTGCACTTGCTCCTGAAACCGCTTCCCCTGGAGCATGGTATCTGTTCTATGTAAAGAACGGAGAGGCATACAATTCTGGAGAGGCAGAGGCTGACGAGGTAGGTGTAAAGGCACTTGACGATAAGACACTGGAAGTAACTCTGGAGAACCCAACCGCATATTTCCTGGATTTGACCGCAGTTACCGTGTTCTTCCCAGTGAAGAAAGACATCGTAGAGGCAGAGACTCCGTGGACAAAATCAGGTGACACTTATGTATGTAACGGAGCTTTCAAGATTCAGGAGATTAATCCACAGGAAAGCTATATCCTGGCAAAAAATGAGAACTATGAATATGTAGATGATGTACATCTGGATGAAGTAGACTTGATCCTGATCGAGTCCGCAGAGGCAGCACTCTCCGCATTCAATGCAGGCGAGATTGATATGACCGATAATGTAAGTACACAGGCTGCAACACAGTATGCAGGCGCTGAGGAACTCCAGACATTCGACTTGATTGGAACCGCTTACTATGATTTCAACTGCTCGAAAGAAGCACTGTCTGATCCAAGAGTCAGAAAAGCTTTGTCCATCTCCCTGGACCGTGAGACATTATTAAACGCAGTAGATCCTTCAAAGCCAAAGGCTGCATACGCATTTGTTCCTTATGGAATCCCATACGGCGACACCGATGAGCAGTACCGTGATGTAGTTGGAGATTTGATCACAGAGGATGTTGAGGCAGCAAAGGCACTGCTCGCAGAGGCAGGATATCCAAATGGTGAAGGATTCCCGACATTGACCTTCATCACACAGAACAACCAGCTGAGAAAAGATATCGCACAGGTAATGCAGGCTATGTGGAAACAGAACCTTGGCATCAACGTAGAGATCGTGACCTATGAGTCAAAAGTTTACTGGGATGAGCAGACCGCTGGAAACTTTGATATCTGCTACGATGGATGGACTGGAGATTACCCAGATCCAAGCACAAACCTGGAGTGCTTTATCGCTGCAAGAAACTATGACCAGTGCCGCTGGAGCGGAGAACTGGCTGACCAGTACAACGATCTGATGATGGAAAACCGTTCACTCAAAGACAATGCACAGAGAGCAGAAAACTTTGCGACAGGCGAGAAGATTCTGATGGATGAAATGCCAATCATTCCTCTGTCGTACAGAAACTCTCAGCTTCTTGTGAGCACAAAGGTAACCGGAGTGATCAAGAGTTACATCGGACATACACTGTTCAAATTTGGTGATATCGAGGCATAAAAAATCGAGCGCCCTGTCTGAAGTGCAAAAAGGGAGGATAAGGAAGTATGAGATTTCCAGAGAGACTGAATAAAGGAGACACCGTGGCTCTGGTGGCGGCATCTTTTCCGATGAGCCAGGAGATTGTTCAGCAGTGTACCGAGGTGTTGGAGAGGGAAGGATACCGCGTGAAGGTATCAAGATGTCTGAGAGAGGGAAGAAATTTTCACAATTATCTTGCGGGAGACGGAAAAAGTCGTGCGGAAGATCTGCATGAGATGTTTGCTGACCCGGAAGTGAAGGCGATTTTCTGTATCCGAGGTGGATATGGAAGCTCTCATGTGATGAAGTATCTTGATTTTGATCTGATCAGGAAAAATCCAAAGATTTTTGTCGGATACAGTGATGTCACAAACTTGAACGTAGCATTTAATCAGTTGAGCGATCTGGTCACTTTCCACGGACCGATGGTCTATAGTAATATGCTGAAACACTACGACGATTACACCAGAGAATCTCTGTATCGCGCACTGAATATGGGGGAGTGTATGGAATTTCAGAATCCGGAAGGGCAAGCGTACGATGTCATCCAGGGAGGAAAGGCGGAAGGCGTGATCGTGGGAGGAAATATCACAGTGCTGGTGCGCGCCATCGGAACCTTCTTCCAGGCAGACACAAGAGGAAAGATTCTGTTTCTGGAGGATATCGAGGAGAATATCCCGTCCATTGATATGATGATCACGCAGATGGAGTATGCGGGGATGATGAAGGATGTAAAGGGAATTTTATTTGGAAACTTTACGGACTGCAACAATGACCGATATGACGCGTCATACAAGATCGATGAATTTCTGCATGACAGGATGAGAGGATATGATGTGCCAATCATGTCCCATATCCAGTCAGGACACGATTTCCCGATGGGAACGATTCCGATGGGAACCTTTTGCAGGATGGATACGGAAAAGAAAACGATATGCTTTTACCGGTGAGACGGTCTGAAGGATAAAGCGATCTGAATCAAAAGAGGCAGATCCTCGTACATTTCGATGCAAACACGTCAATTTTTCTGGCGTTTGCACTGAAATATACAAGGATCTGCCTTATCTTTTTTTCTTAGCAATTTACATATTTCGAACCGAATTGTAAATCCTCAGAATGTGATCTGCATAGTTGCTTCCGGATGCCCATCCGTATCCGAGTGGATTTTCCTGACTTCCAAGCCATTGTAAGTATGGCGCGCAGCCTCTTGTCACATAGTGGAAGCGAGGGTCAATCTGAGCATATTTCAAGGGCTCTTTGTTTGCGTACGCTTTCAGGTGCTGAATCTGTGCACGGATTCCAAGCTGCGGCGTCTCGAAGGAATGACCCTTCATGCCGTTCTGTGAGACACCCAGACCGCAGAAATTATTTTGGTCAAGTGTGACAGCAGTATTTTTAAAAGTAAAATTGCCTGTCTCAAGACAAGACTGACAGAATGCGAGGTCGCCTCGGATCCCCTCTGCTTTGCCTTCTGAGATATAATAAGGCAGCATTTCCAGAACAGAATCTGCGACATTCGGATTGACGGATTTTAAGTAAGCTCTCATCTGGGCAACGGTGAGCTGGGATTCTCCCTCAAGGAGCGTCAGTCCACAGCGGTCGAGAACCGCCGGATCGGTGATGGTAGGCATAACCACGAGGCTGCCTTTATTGACGCATCCGCTCCAGGTGACAGCGCCCAGTGCGCCTTTGTATGCTTTGACGGTGTAAGTGTAGTATGGGGCACTCGCGATATCTCTGTCCTGGTAAGAAGTCGTGTTGGCATCAACGTTGGCGACTCTCAGGTAAATGCCTCCGGGAAGTTTCCGGTAGACACAGTAGCCGGTTGCGCCGGAGACGCGATTCCACGAGAAGGTGATATGGCTGGAATCGGAGCTTAGCACAGCACCTCCCAGGGAAGGGGTGCTGAGCGTCAGATTGACTTTTGTGCCGCTTAGATCCATGGGACTGAAATAGAGAATATTAGATTCCCTCTGGAAAGCACGCACGGTGTACTGATATTTCTTTCCGGCGACAGCGCTCTTGTCCGTGTAAGAGGTGACAGAAGGCGCGAGTGTTTTCAGGATACTCCAGATTTCGCCCGGCTGGCGGCGATAGATGCGATAGCCATCGATACCGTCGACTGGCGTCCAGGAGAGGGAGGGATAGCAGGAAGCATCCAGATCTGTGCTCAAAAGAGTAGGTGTGCCCATCTTTGTAGATACGGAGAGACCGTTTTTGTCAAAACCACTCCATGTGATCACTCCGTTCGTTTTGATGTAAGCGCGCACGGTGTAGTAATATGTTGTATCTGCCTCTAGATTTCGGTCGTCGGTGTGGGTGGTGGAGGAGACACCGCTTAAGGTCTTGACGTTTGTCCAGATTCCGCCGGGAACTTTTCGATACAGGCGATATCCCTGAGCACCGGGAACGCTGGTCCAGGATACCGTGATTTTATTATGTCCCGCTAATACAGCCGATTTTAAGACAGGACTCGAAAGTGTCGTGGCGGCAGAGGTATCTTTTGCAGGAAACAAAAGAAAGACGAGAAAAAGTAAAAGTGAACACAGATAGATTTTTTTTGATTTCATAAAATTCTCCTTTCTAAACGGACATGATATTCAACATCCATCCCGCTACTTTTTATAGAAGCAGAATTTTTTACATCTTGCTTTCAAAAAAAATAAGCGATGATTACTAATTTGTTAAAATATTATAACATTTTTTTGAAGAATTGACAATAAGAAGCAGGAAATATGCACTAAAAAATCTCTCAATACTTTGTCTCAGACAATTCGCCTGTTTTTGACACAAAGCGCGCTGCCTGAGCAAATTGACTTGAGGAAGAGCATGAAAAAATTGTGTGATTTAGTACTTGATAAAAAAATGGATTTATCATATAATCTCTACATACGCAGAAATTGCTCCCGTTTCCCGGAGGAGATCTTTTTTTCCGCACTGAAATATAGATGAGGGGAGATGAGAGAGCATTTCAGATAAAAGCAGGAAAAGAAGAGTACATCTGGAAACTCCGACAGAGAGGGCGGTTCACCGGCTGAAAGGCTGCCTGGGATGTCAAGGATGGAAGGTAGCTTTTCGCGGCGAAAGCCGCAGCTGGAAAAAGAAAGGCGCTCATGCGAACGCCGAGTAGAATTTCCCGGGGATTCCCGTTACAGGATGAAGAGAGATGTAGATTTTTTTCTGCATAACAAAGGTGGTACCGCGGTCTGAATCGCCCTTTACGTCGTGTAAAGGGTGTTTTTTTTTAGAAAATTTTCTGAGAGGACCACACTGAAAGTATGAAAACACGAGCCAATGTAAGGTCATATGGCTGCGATGGAAAGGAAGCCGTGAAAGTGCGGCAGAGGAGGAAAAAAATGAGCAAAGAATTGGCAAAGACGTATGATCCGAAAGGGATTGAGGAGCGTCTGTATGAAAAGTGGATGAATAAAAAATACTTCCACGCAGAGGTAAACAAAGACAAGAAACCATTCACGATTGTGATGCCGCCGCCAAACGTAACGGGACAGCTTCACATGGGTCACGCGCTTGATGAGACGATGCAGGATATCCTGATTCGTTTTAAGAGAATGCAGGGATATGAGGCGCTGTGGCAGCCGGGAACGGACCACGCTGCGATCGCGACGGAAGTCAAAGTAATCCAGAAGTTAAAAGAGCAGGGCATCGACAAAGACGAGATCGGAAGAGAAGAATTCTTAAAGCATGCATGGGCATGGAAAGAAGAGTACGGCGGAAAGATCATCAATCAGCTGAAAAAGCTCGGCGCTTCCGCTGACTGGGACAGAGAGCGTTTTACGATGGATGAGGGCTGCTCCAAGGCAGTAACCGAAGTGTTTGTAAGACTGTATGAGAAAGGATATATCTACAAGGGATCCCGCATCATCAACTGGTGTCCTGTCTGCCAGACTTCGATCTCAGATGCTGAGGTAGAGCATGAGGATCAGTATGGATTTTTCTGGCATATCAATTATCCGATCGTGGGAGAGGAAGGAAAGTTTGTCGAGATCGCAACGACACGTCCGGAGACGCTGCTGGGCGATACGGCTGTTGCGGTAAATCCAGAGGATGAGAGATACCAGCATCTCATCGGAAAAATGTTGAAACTGCCTTTGACAGACCGTGAGATTCCGGTGATTGCGGATTCCTATGTGGACAAAGAGTTCGGGACAGGCTGCGTGAAGATCACACCGGCACATGACCCGAATGACTTTGAGGTAGGAAAACGCCACAATCTGAGCCAGATCAATATCATGAATGATGATGCCACCATCAATGAGCTCGGCGGAAAATATGCAGGTATGGACCGCTATGAGGCTAGAAAAGAGATCGTAAAAGATCTGGAGGAGCTGGGACTTCTCGTAAAAGTGGTTCCACATTCTCACAGCGTAGGCACACATGACCGCTGCAAGACCACGGTAGAGCCGATGATCAAGCAGCAGTGGTTTGTAAAGATGGATGAGCTGGCAAAGCCTGCCATCGAGGCGCTGAAAAATAAGACGTTAAACTTTGTGCCAGAGCGTTTTGACAAGATTTATCTGCACTGGCTGGAGAATATCCATGACTGGTGTATCTCAAGACAGCTGTGGTGGGGTCACCGTATCCCGGCTTACTACTGTCAGGAGTGCGGGGAGATCGTTGTGGCGAGAGAGGAGCCGAAGGTTTGCCCGAAATGTGGCTGTACACATTTAAAACAGGAGGAGGAGACGCTGGATACCTGGTTCAGCTCGGCACTGTGGCCATTCTCCACACTGGGCTGGCCGGACAAGACAGAGGAGATGGAGTATTTCTACCCGACCGATGTTTTGGTAACCGGATATGATATCATTTTCTTCTGGGTAATCCGTATGGTATTCTCAGCGCTGGAACAGACCGGTGAAGTGCCGTTCCACCATGTTCTGATTCACGGTCTTGTGCGTGACTCTAAGGGAAGAAAGATGAGTAAGTCCCTCGGAAACGGCATTGATCCTCTGGAAGTCATCGACAAATATGGAGCAGATGCGCTGAGACTGACGCTGATCACAGGAAATGCACCTGGAAATGACATGCGTTTCTACTGGGAGAGAGTGGAGGCAAGCCGCAACTTTGCAAACAAGGTATGGAATGCGTCCCGCTTTATCATGATGAACCTGGAGAAGGCAGAAGTTCCAGCCGAGATGAATCTCGACGAGCTGATCGGTGCAGACAAGTGGATTTTGTCAAAGGTGAACCATCTTGCAAAAGAAGTGACCGAAAATATGGACAAATACGAACTTGGTATTGCGGTTCAGAAGGTATATGATTTTATCTGGGAAGAATTCTGCGACTGGTACATCGAGATGGTAAAACCAAGACTGTACAACGACGCTGACACGACAAAGGCAGCAGCACTGTGGACTTTGAAGACGGTATTGACGAATGCGCTGAAGCTGCTTCACCCATATATGCCGTTTATCACAGAAGAGATCTTCTGCACACTCCAGTCTGAGGAGGAGTCGATCATGATCTCCAAGTGGCCGGAGTTCAAAGAAGAGTGGAACTTTGAGGAGGAAGAGACTTCCGTAGAGACGATCAAAGAGGCAGTGCGTGCGATCCGAAATGTCAGAACCGGAATGAATGTACCGCCGAGCAAAAAGGCAAAGGTTTACGTGGTATCCGAGAAGGAAGCTGTGAGAAAGATTTTTGAGCACGGCAAGGTATTCTTTGCGACGCTTGGATATGCGAGCGATGTTGTGATCCAGGCGGACAAGGCAGGGATCGGCGACGACGCAGTTTCCAGTGTGATTCCGGAGGCAGTGATCTATATGCCGTTTGCGGAGCTGGTTGACATCGATAAGGAGATCGAGCGTCTGAAGAAAGAAGAAGACAGACTGAAAAAAGAGCTGGCGCGTGTCAATGGTATGCTTGGAAACGAGCGGTTTATCAGCAAGGCACCTGCGGCGAAGATTGAGGAAGAGAAAGCAAAATTAGAGAAATATACGCAGATGATGGCACAGGTACAGGAGAGACTGGCACAGTTAGAAAAATAGGATTGCTCCGTTAGCTTTTATGCTAAGGATAGAAATGGATAAAAAACTGGGGCTGTTGTAAAAGAGAGTTTGGCTGAGTTAGAAGCGCAGCTGGGTGTAAAAGAGTTTACAGCAGACCCGGTTTTTGCTGTCTTGAGAGTTTATATAAGTGTGAGATCAGGGGGTATCTATGGGGTTACAGTTGATTTTGGGAAGTTCGGGAAGCGGCAAGACTTGTTTTTTGTATGATGAGGTGATCCGTGAGGCGATGCGTCGCCCGGATGAGCGATTTCTGATTCTGGTTCCGGAGCAGTTTACGATGCAGACGCAGAAAGAACTTGTCATGCGCCATCCGAACGGTGGAATTTTGAATATCGATGTTTTGAGCTTTCAGCGCCTTGCGTACCGGGTATTTGAAGAGCTTGGCGTGGAGAGAAAAAAGATTCTGGAGGAGACGGGAAAAAATCTGTTTGTGCGCAAAGTGGCGCAGGAAAAGAAGGGACAGCTGACGGTTCTCGGAGGAAACTTGAAAAAGATGGGGTGCATCAGTGAGATGAAGTCGATGATCTCGGAGCTGATGCAGTATGACGTCTCGCTGCCGCAGCTGGAGCAGATGGAGCGTGAGGCAAAGAACAGACCGCATCTTGCGTATAAGCTGCATGATATCCGTATTTTATACGAAGGTTTCCGCGACAGCCTGAAAGAGAAATATATCACATCGGAGGAGGTCCTGGAGGAGCTGTGCCGCCTGGCGGATCAGTCGAAGAAATTGAAGGACAGCACGATTGTGCTGGATGGATTTACCGGATTTACGCCGATTCAGCAAAAATTGATGAGAAAGCTGCTGGTGATCGCGAAGAAGGTCAGCGTCACCGTCACGATCGACCCGGCAGAGAATTTCAGGAAAATCAGGGGACCGCATGAACTGTTCTATCTGAGTAAGAAGATGATTGCGGGGCTTGAGGATGCCGCACGCGAGAGCGGAGCGAAGATGGAGGAGATGGTGGTTCTCGGGAAAGAAGAGAACTATCGGTTTCGAGAAAGACCGCCTCTGCGTTTTTTGGAGCAGAACCTGTTCCGGTACCGCAGAAGCGTCTGGGAGGGCGAGGTCTCGGAGATCTCGCTTCACAGAAGTAAGAATCCGGCAGGGGAAGTGGAGTTCGCTGCGCGCACGATCTACAGGATGGTGCGGGAGGAGAAGATTCGCTATCGTGATATTGCGCTGATTGCGGGAGATTTGAGTGGATATCAAAATGAGATTGAGCGGATTTTTCCGATCTATGAGATTCCATGCTTTGTGGATCAGACAAAAAAGGTGCTGTTAAATCCTTTGATCGAGTTTATTCGGGCCGCACTGGATCTTGTGTGGCAGAATTACCAGTATGAGAGTGTGTTTCGGTGTCTCAGAACGGGTCTTTGTGCGCTGGAGAGAGAAGAGATTGACCGGCTGGAAAATTATGTGCTGGCGCTTGGAATCCGCGGATTTTCGGCGTGGGATGGCGAGTGGACGAAGAAGACGAGGATCATGGAGGATGAGGAAGTGGTGATCTGCAGCCAGTATAAGGAGCGGATGATGGAGATTTTTCGCCCTTTTACGGAGCAGATGAAAAAAGAGCACAGGACAGCGCGTGACTATACGATCGCACTGTATGAGCTTCTTGTCTCCTGTGACGTGCAGCAAAAACTGGGACAGATGGAGAGGAAGTTTGAGGAGGAACACCGGATGGATCTGGCGAAGGAGTATGCGCAGATTTATCGGATTGTGATCGAGCTGTTTGAGAAGATTGTGGAGCTTTTGGGCGATGAGGAGATGACGCTGCGAGAGTATGAGGAGATTTTAGAGGCAGGATTTGAGGAGGCAAAGGTCGGAATCATCCCTCCGGGCGTGGATCAGGTGCTCGCGGGTGATCTGGAGAGAACGAGGCTTCGCGACGTCAAGGTACTGTTTTTTCTCGGAATGAATGACGGATGGGTTCCGAGAAATGCGGACGACGGCGGGATTTTGACGGACCAGGACCGCGAATTTCTGGAGGAGGCGAAGGTGGAGCTCGCACCGACGCAGAGAGAGAAAGGCTATATTCAGAAATTTTATCTGTATCTGATGATGACGAAGCCATCTCAGAGACTGTATCTTTCCTATTGCAAGAGCGGATCTGACGGAAAGGCGATGAATCCGTCTTACTTTCTCTCGACATTGAGACGGATGTTCCCCGCACTTGAGGTGGCAGATGAGGAGAAAAAAGGACAGGAAGAGCGTGCGGTCGTCTCACCGGAGAGTGGATGGGATTGCCTGATCCATGGGCTGAGGAAGCTACGCATGGGTCAGGAGAGCGAGGAGTGGAAGGAGCTGTACCGCTTTTATTATGAGAACTGCCAGGAGAAGACAAAAGAGCTGGTCGACGCTTCTTTTCTGGAGCACAGGAAAGAGACACTGGGGGAGGAGATTGCGCACTCCCTGTACGGGGAAGTGCTAGAGAACAGTGTGACGCGCCTTGAGCAGTTTTCCGAGTGTGCGTTCGCCCATTTCCTGCTGTACGGGCTTCATCTGTCGCCGCGGGAAGTCTACGAGTTTCGTCCGCCGGACATGGGAAATGTGTTCCACAGGGCGATGGAAGTCTTTTCACAGAAGTTGGAGCAGAGTGAATATAACTGGAGAGATCTGCCGGGTGAGAAACGGGATACGATGTGTGATCAGTGCGTGGAAGAGGTGGCGGAGCAGTATGGCGCCGCAATCTTGAGCAGCACGGCAAGAAATCAGCATCTTGTCGCGCGCATGAAGCGCATCATGAAACGGACGATCCAGGTACTTCAGGAGCAGATTCAGGCAGGCGAGTTTGTGCCGACGGGATATGAGATATCCTTCTCTGCCGTGAATGATCTGGATGCGGTCAACCTCTCTCTGTCGGAGAAGGAGAAGATGAGGCTGCAAGGGCGGATCGACCGCATCGATCTGTGTGAGGAGGAGGACAAAGTGTACGTCAAAGTCATCGACTACAAGTCAGGCAATACGTCCTTTGACCTTGTGGCAATGTATCACGGGCTGCAGCTGCAGCTTGTCGTCTATCTCGACGCGGCGATGGAGATCGAGCAGCGCCTTCATCCGGATAAGGAGATTGTCCCGGCGGGTATCTTTTATTACCACATCAAAGACCCGATGCTGGATAAAGAAGAAGCACAGACACCAGAGCAGATCTGGAAAAATATGAAAAAGAAGCTGAGGCTGAACGGGCTTGTGAATGAGGATCCGGATGTGGTGGCAAAGCTGGATAAGCAGATTGAGAAGGAATCGCTGGTGATTCCATTTGGGTATAATAAAGATGGCAGCCCTTCCCGTTTTTCGAGCAAGGCGACGAAGGAGCAGTTTCAGGATCTGTCGCGCTTTGTGAACGAGAAGATGAAGGAAATCGGGCGCAGGATTCTGGACGGCGACATTGAGGTGGCGCCTTATGAGAGAAAAGGCAAGATGCCATGCGAGTATTGCGAGTACCTGGAAGTGTGCGGATTTGACAAGAAAATTCCGGGAAGTCAGACGAGGAGACTGACGGAATACAAGCCGGAGGAGATCTGGAAGAAGTTGGAGGAGGAATAAGATGGGAGTCTCATGGACAGAGGAGCAGATGCAGGTCATCACGCTGCATCACAAGAATATTCTGGTTTCGGCGGCGGCGGGGTCGGGAAAAACGGCTGTCTTGGTTGAGCGCATCATCCGCATGATCAGTGAAGGAGAGCATCCGATCGACATCGACAGACTTCTTGTCGTGACGTTCACAAAGGCGGCAGCGACAGAGATGCGGGAGCGCATCAGCGCGGCAATCGAGAAAAGATTGATGGAGAATCCGGAAAATGAACATCTGCAAAGGCAGCTGACATTGATCCATCATGCCCAGATTACGACGATCCACAGTTTTTGTCAGCATGTGATCCGCAATTACTTCCATGTCATTGACTTGGATCCTTCGTTCCGTATCGGGGATGAGGGGGAGATGAAGCTGATTCGCCAGGATGTGATGCAAAAGATGCTGGAGGATTATTACCTGGAAGGAAGCGAAGCGTTTTTACAGTTTTCTGAGCGGTATGCCTCCGGAAAGACGGACATTGAGCTGGAGGATCAGATTCTGTCGCTGTACGAGTTTTCGATGAGTCATCCGTGGCCGGAGAGATGGCTTTCGGAATGTGAGAAAGAATATGAGCTACATTCCTTTGAGGAGATCGAGAAGAGTCCTTGGATGGAGGAGATTTTAAGACAGCTTTGCCAGGGGGCAAAAGATGGGCTTCACCTGGCGGAGGAAGCACTTGAGATCGCACATACGGAGGATGGACCGTGGTATTACGAGGAGGCACTTTTAGCGGACAGGAGGATGTTTGAGCGGATGAGCCGGTGCCGTTCTTACCGCGAGCTCTCGGATTTTTTCCGGGGAGAAACAGGGTTTGTCAGGCTTTCCACAAAGCGCGACAAAAATGTGTCCGACCAGAAGAAAGAACAGATTAAGCAGCTCAGAGAGCAGGAAAAAAAGCTCATCACAGACTATGAGGAGGACTACTTTTTCGATACACCGGAGCAGATTTTGCATGAAATGCAGGAGAGCGCGCAGGATGTGGCGATGCTGGTAAAGCTTGCAAAGAGTTTTCTGGAGCGGTTTGCCCAGAAAAAGGCAGACAAAAATATGCTGGATTTCCATGATCTGGAGCATTTTGCGCTGAAGATTCTGGTGCGCGAGGAGGAAGGAAAACCCGTGCCGACTCAGATCGCGGATGGACTGGCGCAGCAGTTTGAGGAGGTCCTCATTGACGAATATCAGGACAGCAATCTCGTCCAGGAAATGCTCTTGCGAAGTGTCTCCAAGGAGCGATTTGGGATCGCAAATCTATTTATGGTGGGCGATGTCAAGCAGAGTATCTACCGCTTCCGCCTGGCAAGACCAGAGCTTTTTATGGACAAATATGACCGGTATCCGACCGAAGGGGACACAGTGGACAGACGCATTGATCTCCACCGAAACTTCCGAAGCCGGAAGGAAGTTCTGTGGAGTGTGAATCAGATCTTTGAGCAGATTATGACAAAATCGCTGGGCGGTGTGGAATATGACGAGGATGCCGCACTGTATCCGGGCGCCGTTTTCCCTGAGAGAGCGCAGGAGGATCAGGAGTTTATAAAGACGGAGATTTTGCTTGCCGATCTGAAGGAAGAGGAGGGAAGCGAAGAGGAACAGGCACAGAGCCAAAGAGAGCTGGAGGCGCGCGCGATCGGAAGAAGGATTCTCGAGATTGTCGGGAAAGAAAAGGTGCTCGACAAAGAGACGGGGGAATATCGCCCGGCACAGTACCGCGATATCGTGCTGCTTTTGCGCACAGTCTCCGGGTGGGCAGAACCCTTTGGCGAGGTGCTTGACTCGATGGGGATCCCGTCATACACCGGCTCACAGACGGGATATTTTTCAGCGGTGGAAGTACAGACTGTGCTGGCTATGCTCCAGATTCTCGACAATCCAAGACAGGACATCGCGATGGCGGCAGTCCTGAAATCTCCGATCGTGGGGCTGAGTGGTGCGGAGATGGCGAAGATCAAGAACGCTTATCCTCAGGAGGCATTCTATGAGGGAAGCATCCGCTACAGCAGAGAAGGGGAGGAGGCGCTGCTGCGGGAAAAACTCCGCCATTTCTTTGAGATTTTCGAGGCAATTCGCGCATGCATCTCTTACACGCCGATCCACAAGATTCTGTGGATGATTTTAGAAAAGACAGGGTATGACGACTATGTGGCGGCGATGCCGGGAGGAGAGCAGAGAAAGGCGAATCTGGATATGCTGCTTGAGAAGGCAGTTTCCTTTGAGGCGGGAAGCTACCGCGGGTTGTTTCACTTTGCGCGCTACATTGAAAGTCTGCAGAAATATGAGATCGATTTTGGCGAGGCGACGACTTTTTCGGAGCAGGAAAATGCAGTGCGCATCATGAGTATTCACAAGAGCAAGGGGCTGGAGTTCCCGATTGTGTTTGTGTGTGGCTTAAATAAGCCGTTCAACCAGCAGGATCAGAGAAGTCGTCTATTGTATCATCCAGAGCTTGGAATCGGGTGTGACTATGTGGATTTAAAGCTGCGCACAAAGCGACCGACACTTCTGAAAAAAGCGATCCAGTCTGTGACAAAAAAGGAGAATCTCGGCGAGGAACTCAGGATTTTATATGTGGCAATGACGAGGGCAAAAGAGAAACTCATTTTGACGGCAGCACTGGACAATCTCGACAAAAAGATTGAAAAATGGAGCGGCCTGGGCAAGTGGGAGGCGAAGGCACTGCCCAACTATGTGATCGCCTCGTCTTCCTCCTTCCTTGACTGGGTGATGGGGAGCATGATGCGTCATCCGGCGGGAAAAATCATGGTGGAGGCAAGAGGATATCTCCCGTGTGAGGGAAGAGTGGAGGGTGAACCGGCACCGATCCAGATTCAAGTCTGGAAGCTGCAAAATTTCTTGGAGGAAGAGGCGAAAAGAGAGCTTGAACAGCTTGCTTTGCACGAAGATTTACTCCATTTTGCGGTGGATCAGACATACAGTGAACAGGTCAGACAGTCTCTGTTGCATATTTTCGGGATACAGTATCCGTTTCCGGATCAGGAGGAAATTCACGGCAAGCTGACAGTCTCAGAGCTGAAGAGACGGAGCATGGAGAGTGAGATTCCAGACACAGAGATGATGTATGAGGAAGCGCAGGTTGAGGAGATCATACCGGATTTCATCGAGAAAAAAGAACTCTCAGGCGCGGCAAAGGGAACCCTGGTGCACCGCTTTTTGGAGCACTTCGACTATAGGAGAGCGTCCACCATGCAGCAGATCAGAGCGCAGCTGGAGGAACAGATTCAGAGTGGATATTTTTCAGTGTCCGAGTCAGAGAACATCAATCTCACAAAGATTTTTCGCTTTATGAAAAGTCCGATCGGAGAGCGAATGGCGGCGGCAGAGCGCAGAGGGGAGCTGTATCGGGAACAGCCATTTGTGATCGGTGTGAAAGCATCTGAGATCGACGAGAGATGGCCGCAGGATGAGACCGTTCTGGTTCAAGGGATCATCGATGCGTGTTTTCTGGAAGATGGAGAGTTTGTGATTGTCGACTACAAGACCGACTTTGTGGAGCGGGGAAAAGAGAAGACACTGTGCGAAAAATATAAGGCACAGCTCGAATATTATGCCCGCGCACTCTCACAGACAAGCGGGCGAAAAGTAAAAGAGACGATTTTGTACTCCTTCTGGTTAGATCAGGCACTGTAGTAATCGACAAGAACTACTTTACTTTTATAAAATCGGAAGGTATACTAAGCCCAGAGTCAATAAAATCACAAGAGGAGGAGTGAGATGGAAAAGGTAAAGAAATTGTACCGAAATCAGACGGTGCGCTACATCTTTTTCGGGGGATGTACCACGTTAGTCAATCTGATTTCGTATGCCATTTTCCGTGGGGTCTTACAGATCGACATCACCGTCGCAAATGTATTGTCTATTTTTTTAGCGATTCTGTTTGCATACGTTGTCAATAAAATTTTTGTGTTTGAGAGTAAGACGAAGGGGATATGGGAATTTTTAGGCGAGATGGCACAGTTTATCGGGATGCGGCTCTCCACGATGTTTATCGAGGTATTCGGAGTCGTCTATATGAGCTGTGTCTGGAAAATCCCGGATATGATCTCAAAACTGATGATCCAGGTGGTTGTGCTGGTCTTAAACTATGTGTTCAGCAAGATTTTTGTCTTTAACGAGGAGCGCAGGCACTCTTCAGGGAAAGATCAGCCGAGAAGAAAAAGAAGAAGACGAAATACCATTTTAGGCTTTGCGATCCCTGCTGTAGCGATGACGATTGCATTTGCTGTCAATGAAGTCTCTCCGTTTGGGGATCGGGGCATTTTGATTATTGATTCCCTTCACCAATATCTGCCGTTTTTCACGGAGTTTCATGAAAAGCTGGTAAACAGCGAATCATTGCGTTATTCCTTCGGCGGAGGTCTGGGAATCAATTTCTGGGCAACCTTTGCCTATTATTTTGCGAGTCCGCTGAACTTTTTGATTGTGCTGTTTCCAACTTCTATGATGATGGAAGCGATGGCACTTTTGGTGATTCTGAAAATCGGATTCAGCGGAGGGTTTTTTGCATATTATTTAAGCAGAAGGAATCATGACAGAAATTATACACCGATTTTGTTTGCGTGTATGTTCGCACTGAGCAATTTCATCATCGGATATTATTTTAATCTGATGTGGCTCGACAGTATTGCGGTGCTTCCGATTGTGATGCTGGGCATTGAAGAGATTGTGGATGGAAAGAGCGGAAAAATCTTTGCGGCATCGCTTGCTTTTGCACTGTTTTCCAACTATTATATTGGATTTATGCTGTGTGTATTTTCCTGCCTGTATTTCCTGATGCTCTGGTGCATAAAAAAGAAAAGAGAGATCCGAAAAGTGCTTCGCTCGTGCCTCAATTTTGGCTGGTATGCACTGCTGAGCGGCGGCATGGCAGCGATTGTCTTGATCCCTGCCTACCAGGCACTTGGGATGACGGAGTCGACAAGCGGCAACAGTTTTCCGACAAAAATTAAGCTGTACACGGGATTGTTTTCTCAGTTGACGCAGCATTTTGCCGCGGTGGAGCCAATCACGATTGCGGACACTCAGGTGGGACTCAATGCGTATTGCGGTGTTCTCGTGATGATGCTTGTCCTTTTATATCTGCTTGATAAAAATATTTCTCTGAGAAAGCGCATCGGATATTTTGTTTTGACAGCGTTTCTCTATGTCAGCTTTGATGTCAATGTCCTGAATTATATCTGGCATGGCTTTCACACGCAGAATGGACTGCCGAACCGCTTTGCGTTTTTATATATCGCAATGCTGCTTGTGATGAGCTTTGACGCGTTTGGTCACATTCGGCTTTTGCCGCGCTGGAGAGTGTCATTTGCGTTTCTGGTTCCGCCTGCGGTCACAGCGTTTGTGGCGTACAAGGGGATTGGAGACTATCCGTGGTATGTCTATGTAATCACGCTGCTTGCGATGGCGGTATATCTGTTCTGGATTTTGCTGTATCGCCTCAAAAAGAGACGAGTGGCAGTGATGAGAAACGTGATTGTCTGCCTTGGAGTTGTGGAGATGGTGGCAAGCTCGATCTACGGCGTGTGCTGTAACGGGACGGTCAGCAAGAGCAGCTATGTGGAGGAACAGACAGCGTACCATACCATGATGGAGCGCAGAGATGAGACAAACCTGTTCTACCGCATGGAGATGGACAGCCAGAGGATGAGAAATGCAAACATGTTCCTCGGAGGAGACGGTATGGTGCTCTTCTCCTCGACGATGCCTGCGGCCACAGTGGATCTGTGCAAGGCATTGGGAATCGAAGCAAGGACCAATAAAAATGGCTATATCGGTGTAACCAAACTGATGAATGATGTGTTCGGCATCCGCTACATCGTGTCAAAGGAAAATACAGAGACACTCTACCAGTTTAAGCGTGTGGACTACGAGAATCCGGATGGACTTTTCTACAATGAAGATGCGCTCTCGATTGGATTTATGGTAAATGAAAAAGTGAAAGATTGGGATACTCATTCCGGCACTCCGATGGAAGTGCAAAATCAGTTTATCAATCTTACAACAGGATATGAGCCGATTATCAAACTTGACAGGACTGTGGAGCTGAGTGATCAGGAAACCTGCACGATCAAGCTTCCAAAAGGCTCACAGGTCTATGTTCAGCTCATGACATCCGTGGAAAAACTGGAGATCTCGACGCCGGAGTATGATAAAACATATAATCGCTACAATGATCACATGTATAACCTAGGATGCATGGAGGAGGATCAGCTTGCGAATGTCACAGTGACCTTCAAAGAGGGACAGTCAGGGACCGTGAAGCTGAAAATTTACGTCTGCCATCAGGATGAATATGAGAAAGTCCACGAAGCTTTGGCGGAAGAACAGATGGAACTGACCAGCTTTGCGGATGATCACATAGAGGGAACGATCACGGCAAAAGAGAGCCGGACGTTGATGTTCAGTATCCCGTATGATGAGGGATGGGAGATCAAAGTGGACGGTGAGAATGTACAGCAGTATCGGATCGGTGAGGCTTTGATGGGCATTGATCTGGAGGCAGGGGAGCACCAGATCACGCTTTCCTATACACCGCCGGGACTGTGGCTGGGAAGCTTCTTGAGCATTGTATGTATCGCACTGTATCTGGCTACGATGATGATGGAGAGAAAAAATCAACTTCGCACACAGAGAAGACAGCCAGAGAAAAGCAAAGTTCTGTAAAAGAAAGAGAAACCAGGGCTGTGCAAAGGGATATTTTTTTGATATACTTTATGAGATGCCAAATGGCGATGCGGGATATCTGGAAGGTATCCTATGAGGAGTAAAAATATCTATAAATCCTATCTGATAGAAAGGAGGGGGAAATTGCCGGGAAAGAGCGCATGACAGTGCTCACCACGGCAGTTTCCAGACTAGAATGGATCAGAATTTGTGGAAAGAGCTGTGCCAGATCGCGGGGGAAGAAAACGTATCTGTACAAGAACCGATGAAGAGTCACACCACATTTCGAATTGGAGGACCTGCCGATTATTTTGTGACGCCGCACACAGCGGATGAGATCAAAAGGCTGATTTTGATGTGCAAAAGAGAAAACATTCCGTATTATGTGGTTGGAAATGGAAGTAATCTTTTAGTCAGCGACAGGGGAATACGCGGTGTTGTCATCCAGATTTTTAAAAATTTTAATGAGATTGTACTGGAAGAGTCAGGAGTGATCCGGGCACAGTCGGGAGCGCTTTTGTCGAAAATTGCAAATTTTGCCAAGGAGCAGCATTTGGCAGGATTTGAGTTCGCAGGGGGAATTCCAGGGACGGTCGGAGGTGCCGTCATGATGAATGCAGGAGCCTACGGCGGAGAGATGAAAGATGTGCTCAAAGGGGCGACGGTTTTAGATCGGGAGGGAAATATCTTTTTTCTCTCAAAGGAAGAATTGGATTTGAGTTATCGTCACAGCATCATCGGTGAGAAAGGATATATCGTGCTGGAGGCGTGGATTGCACTCGAGAGAGGAAGCAAAGAAGCGATCGAGGAAAAGATGGAGGATTTCAAGCTGCGCCGGGTTACAAAGCAGCCTCTGGACTGTCCTAGCGCAGGGAGCACCTTTAAGCGCCCACAGGGATATTTTGCCGGAAAGCTGATCATGGACGCCGGGCTGCGGGGATTTTCTGTCGGAGGAGCACAGGTTTCAGAAAAACATTGTGGATTTGTAATCAACAAAGGAAATGCGACGTCAGCGGATGTGGAGGAGTTGATCCGGGAGGTACAGCGCATTGTGAAAGAGAAATTTGGTGTTGAGCTAGAACCAGAAATCAAGAAAATCGGTGAATATGACAATTAACACAAGACAGGGGCGAAGTGAGAGATGAGATTTGTGATAGTGACGGGAATGTCCGGCGCGGGAAAAAGTTCGGCGCTCAAGATGCTGGAGGACTTTGGATATTTTTGTGTGGACAATCTTCCAATTCCGCTGTTAAGTAAATTTGCGGATCTTGTATGGAGAGAGAAAAACGAGATCAGCAAAGTGGCGTTGGGGGTTGATATCCGAAGCGGTCAGCTGTTTGAGGAGCTGGAAGGAGAGCTGGAAAAGCTTCCGGCAAGAGGCATTGAGTGTGAAATTTTGTTTTTAGATGCTTCGGATATGACGCTGGTGAAACGGTATAAAGAGACAAGAAGATCGCATCCTCTGGCGAAGAATGGAAGGATTGATCAAGGGATCAAGGCGGAGAGAATGCGGCTTGATTATCTGAAAAAAAGTGCTGATTACATCATCGACACGAGCCAGATGCTGACGAGGGATCTGCACCAGGAACTGGAAAAGATTTTCGTGGAGAATAAAGAATTTAAAAATCTGATGATCACGATCTTATCGTTCGGATTTAAATATGGAATCCCTGCGGATGCCGATCTGGTGTTCGATGTGCGCTTTCTGCCGAACCCGTATTACATCGATGAACTAAAGACGAAAACGGGAAATGAAAAAGAGGTGCAGGACTATGTGATGGGCTTTGAAGTTTCCCACATATTTTTAGAGAAACTGAAGGATATGCTAAAATTTTTGCTTCCCAACTATGTGCTGGAGGGAAAAAATCAGCTGGTCATCGCTGTCGGGTGCACAGGGGGCAAACACCGCTCTGTCACGCTGGCAAATCAGCTGTATGAATCGTTCCAAAATCAGACAGAATACGGTCTGAGGATTGAACATCGGGATATCCGCAGATGAGAGGTGAGAGATGTCTTTTTCCAGTCAGGTAAAAGAAGAATTGTCCAGACAATTCAGTCCGGCAAGACATTGTCAGATCGCAGAGATCGCTGCGATCATCAGTATGTGCGGCGGGATCAAAATCTCCGAGAAAGAGAAATACAGCCTAAATATTGAGACAGAAAATGTTCCTGTCGCAAGAAAGTACTTTACATTATTGAAAAAAACCTTTAATATAGATACAGAAATTTCGATCAGACGAAATTCCAATTTGAAAAAAAACAAAATGGTTACTGTATGTGTAAAGAACCATGAGGATACCCTCATGATTCTGAAAGCAGCAAAACTGCTGGATGCCAACATGGAGATTTCGGAGAATTTATCCATCAACAACAACAGGATTATACAGAGATCCTGCTGTAAGCGGGCATTCATCAGAGGAGCTTTTTTGGCAGCAGGTTCAATCAGCGATCCGCAAAAGTTTTATCACTTTGAGATTGCATGTCTCTCGATGAAAAAAGCGACACAGATTCAGGCAATCTTGAAAACATTTGAGATAGAGGCAAAGATTGTCACGAGAAAAAAATATTTTGTCGTCTATGTCAAGGAAGGATCGCAGATTGTAGATATTCTCAATGTGATGGAAGCACCGATCAGTCTCATGGATCTGGAGAATGTGCGAATTCTCAAGGAGATGAGAAATAAGGTTAATCGGACGGTGAACTGCGAGACCGCAAACATCAACAAGACCGTCAACGCAGCGGTAAAGCAGGCGGAGGACATCAAATTCATCCAGTCAGTCATGCGTCTGGAAGATTTGCCGGATGGACTTGCACAGATTGCGAAAGTCCGGTTGGAGAATCCCGAGGCGACGTTAAAAGAATTGGGGATGCTTTTAAACCCTCAGGTTGGAAAATCGGGAGTCAATCACAGACTGAGAAAATTAAGTGACCTGGCCGAAAAGCTGAAAGGAAAACAAGGAGGAGAACATTATGATTAGAAAACCAATTACGATTCAAATTCCGAGTGGATTGGAAGCAAGACCAGTCGCTCTGCTCGTTCAGGTAGCAAGTCAGTATGAGAGTGAGATCTACGTAGAAAGCGGAGAGAAAAAAGTGAATGCGAAAAGTATCATGGGAATGATGACATTGGGTCTGGTAGCCGGTGAAAATGTGACTGTCACAGCGAACGGCGGGGACGAGGAAGAAGCCATTTTAAATATAGAAAAATATCTGAGCAGCAAATAAGTAAGTGAGCAGAATGACAAGTAAATAAAAAAGTAAGAAGGTAAAAGGGGCTTTGCAGACGAAAAGAGAAAATCAGATTGTCTGCAGAGACCCTTTTTAAATGGAGCATCACGGTGAGAAACCTCAACAAAACAAGTCTGCCGAAACCTTCGGTACAGCAGATTTTTTCGAACACTGGGATGTTGGCGTACACGAGTTTTCTTGATGCCAACGTGCACATTCTGCCTTATGCAAGTTGATTGACTTTCGAATAGACAGGAATTTTTCTGGAAGTGCTTTTTCGGCATTTTTGGAGATCGGGTCTTTTCGGATAAAGCTCTGTTTGAGGAGTTTTATCGGATAGAATTTCAGAAAGCCCAAAAAGTATGTGGCTTTGATCTACAGGCAGCGCAGACCGTGAGAGTATGGAAAAGCTGGGCTGCATCCCGGAGGAATGTCTGATGGTGGGAAATGATGTGGGCGAAGACATGGTATCTGAAAAGAACGGATTGTCGGGGAAATGATATCTGGTCCGATGTCGCAATTTTTATAATAGAAGACGGGGATATCTATGTAGAGAATTAACCGAAAACAGGGAGAAAAAACTTTGCATAACGGGGGAACAGATGAATTTTAGATTGCATATGATTCGTTTTTTTGTATAATAAATGTGGTACGAAAATTACCTCATGCCTTTACGGTATTTGCGGCGCATGGAGGTTTAGGCATGGAAATTCAGATTTGATAAAATATACTTGAGATAAAGGAGACAGTTATTATGGGATGTACTACATTACTGGTTGGAAAAAAGGCGACATATGATGGATCTACCATGATTGCGAGGGATGATGATTCCCCTTCCGGTCGTTTTGCACCGAAGAAATTTGTTGTGATTCATCCGGAGGAGCAGCCGAGACACTATCGGTCGGTGCTTTCTCATGTGGAGATTGAGCTTCCGGACAATCCGATGCGTTATACGGCTATGCCAAATGCCGTGGCTGGAGAAGGAATCTGGGGAGCAAGCGGTGTGAATGAGGCGCAGGTGGCGATGACGGCGACAGAAACGCTCACCTCCAATCCGCGTGTGCTTGGCGCAGATCCCCTGAAGGTATATCACCCGGCAGCAGACGGAAAAGAGGAAATTGTCGGTGGAATCGGGGAGGAAGATCTTGTCTCGATTGTCCTGCCGTATATCCACAGTGCCAGAGAGGGTGTGCAGAGACTGGGCAGCCTTCTGGAACAATATGGCACATATGAAATGAATGGAATTGCATTTCAGGATGTGAATGAAATCTGGTGGCTGGAGACGATTGGCGGACATCACTGGATCGCGAGACGTGTGCCGGATGATGTATATGTAGTGATGCCAAATCAGCTTGGTCTGGATCAGTTTGATCTGGAGGATGCGCTGACAGAACAGAAGGAATATATGTGTTCTACGGATATGCGGGAGTTCCTTGAGAAAAATCATCTGGACCTGTCTATGGATGGAAAGATCAACCCAAGAGATGCATTTGGAAGCCACGATGATTCGGATCATGTCTATAATACGCCGCGTGCATGGTTTATGCTGCGCACCTTGAATCCACACACGAAGATCTGGGACGGACCGAATGCAGAGTATACGCCATCTTCCGATGATCTGCCGTGGTGCATGGTTCCGGAGAAGAAGATTACCGTAGAAGATGTCAAATATGTCCTTTCCAGCCATTATCAGGGGACGCCGTATGATCCATATGCCGCATACGGGGAGAAATCTCTCCGGGGTGCATACCGCTCCATTGGCATTAACCGAAACGATTTTCTCGCTGTCATTCAGATGCGCCCGGATCATGCGTGCGACACCAGAGCGATTGAATGGATTGCATATGCATCCAATGCCTTTAATGTCATGGTGCCGTTTTATGCGGATGTGGAGGAAACGCCAGAGTACCTTGCCAACACCACAGGGACAGTCTCCACAGATAATTTCTACTGGTCCAGCCGTATGATCGCGGCTATGGCAGATGCATCTTATCGAAAATCTATTTTTCATATTGAGCGGTACCAGGAACATGTGATGTCAAAAGGACACGAGCTGCTGAATCGCTATGATGCTCTCCTGGAGCAGGAAAAAGATGCCGGGAAGCGTCTGGCGCTGAAAAAAGAGGCAAATGAGAAAGTTGCAGAAATGGTGAAAGAAGAGACATTGGATACCATGGATAAGGTGCTGTATGAATTGAGCAACCAGATGAAAAATTCATATTCCAGATCGGATGCGTGACTTTTTACAGAGGCAGAACAGCCGGCAATCGGGCGAATCGTGTCAAAAAGGATTCGGTGTAATTGGAGGATATAGAGATGATTCACGAGAAAATAGAAATCCAATTGAAGGGTTCAGAGTTTAAAGCAAATTTTTTTACCTATTTTTTAGATAACTCCCCGGAAATAGACCCAGAGAGAAAACGACCTGTTGTGTTGATATGTCCAGGCGGCGGGTATGGGATGACTTCTGACAGAGAGGGAGAAGCACTCGCAATAAGATTTATGGCAATGGGATATCACGCTGCGGTTTTACGTTACAGTGTTGCTCCGGCACGTTTCCCAGAGGCGATGTTACAACTTGCATCTGCTGTGGCATTGCTACGCGAGAATGCAGAAAAATGGCACATTGATGAGAATAAAATCGTAATTCAGGGATCTTCGGCAGGTGGTCATTTGGCTGCAAGCCTGGGGGTTTTTTGGAACAAAGCTTTTGTTGCGGAAAGGTTGGGAGCAGACTCTGAGAAAGTTCGCCCAAATGCTTTGTTGTTGAGTTATCCGGTGATCACTTCTGGCGAAAAAGCACATCAAGGATCTTTTAAAAGCATACTGGGAGAGGAGTATGAGGACGAAGAGAAGCGCAAAGCGCTCTCGCTGGAATATTGTGTTACCAAAGATACGCCGCCGACGTTTTTGTGGCATACTGCCACAGATAATACGGTTCCCGTGGAAAATTCTCTGCTATTTTTCCAGGCGCTTCATTCCATGGATATTCCAGCAGAACTGCACATTTATCCAGTAGGGTGTCATGGTCTTAGCCTTGCAAACGAAGAGACTGTCGGACGAAATGGCTACGGGATTCAAAAAGAGTGTGAAAGTTGGATACAGCTGGCAGGAGACTGGATGAAGAATCTGTTTGGTGCACATACAAATGTATAGAGGACAGGTAGAGAATGTACTGTTCAGAGTTTTATCAATTACGATAGAATCGGGCAGCAAAATCCGTAATTCACAGAGGAGACGAATATGGAATGGGTTAATGTTTTTGGATTACTTGTTATTATGGTCATTATGATTCCGAACATTGGCATGCAGCTTGATGTTAAAATACTTTCTACATACCGATTGAACCTTCCATGCAATCAGGGCGGTTAATATTTTGGCAAGAATATTCAATGATCCTGCTTGACCAACAGAATATCATAATAGACAAATCCGTCAAGGACACGCTGCATATGCAGTGCTAAACCGCATCCTTGACGGATTTTCTTCTTAATTATTATAAATAATTAATCAAGGTTATAAAATTAAGTCAGCAACTGTATAACCCTAACATTTTCAATCTTATTCCTCACTGTCAGTTTCCGTTAATATTTGTTAAGCTCAAGGAATCTATTTTTCTAAGAGCGATTTTATTTATAATCAGGGCAAAGATAACACATATTATTGCTGAGAGGAAACAGGCAAGCAAATTTGGTGTGGTTATGTAGCGTCTGGTTCCTGTTTCCATAATCATAACTTCAAGTTGAGCTAACGGTGTGCCGATTCCACATCCGACTATTAAGCCCAGAGCAATCAAAACAATATTATCCTTGCTTACAAAGGTTTTTGTTTCTTTCAGAGTATAGCCGTTAATCCTCATAACCGCCAACTCTTTAGATTTTCTGTTTATGTACATATTCATTTGATTTAACAAAACCAATACAGAGAGAATCCCGGAGAAGCAAAAACAGATTATGATTACCAAATTAATACTTGTGAATGGTATCATATATTCACTGTTATCTTTTAATGATAAAAAGCCATCTTCGCTTTTGACTTTATCATAGAGACCATCAATATTGCCTTTTAAAAGGAATATACATTTATCTGTTTCCTCTCCCATCAAACCCTCATAGTAGTCCACAGAGGTTATAATCTGGTGATAGGGAAGATAATGCTCTATTACGCCCGAAACCTTACATTCTCTGGGATTTCCATCAGAGTCCATGAGTTCAATTACCGAACCTGCCTCCAATTCAAAATTATCTGCACATTTTTTGGAAATTAATACTCCGTCGTCAGGAACCCTGACGGCTTCTCTTGTATTGACATCTTCCAAATAGATATAGTTTTTTAGTTGTTCATCGTCATCTACGGCAACTATATGAATATTTTCCCAGCTTCCGCCCCTGGGACGGAAGCTCTCTAGTTTGTCCTGTATTCGTATGAATGAGATGCCTTCCTGTTTTAATATTTCTTCATAATCCCCAACCGCACAGATTTTGCTGTTGACAGCCAGTCGGTTTTCAAAGAGGAAATACTTTTCAAATTGCATACCCGGCGCATTTGAAACGGCAAATTTTAAAGTAAATGTGATAATCAAAAGAGAAACACAGCCTACAACACCCATGATGGTGGTAAGCATACGTCCTCTGTCACTTAAAGCATTTTTAATCATTGTGCGGGAATAGAGACTTAGATGCTTGTAGCCC
>JALEVQ010000024.1 GCA_022788205.1 Robinsoniella sp.
AGTAAAAACAGAGTATCTGCCGTAGGTGCGGAAAAAGCATCAAAATAAGTAAAAAAATATCGATGAAGTCTACCAATCAGGTTCTTTTCGTTGTATAATGAGTTTGTTGTACAGGGGCACTTTCCTTTGTAATAGTTGTCGCAAACTTATTATACATCAGAAAGTCCCTGTACGATATTTTTTATTCAAAAAGTTGTAAAGTGGTGTTAGTATTACTTTTATCTGCAATATATGATTACCTGTCATTTAAATCCGTTATGGCACATCTGTTTTTAATCATCCAAAAAGTCTCGCAGTTTTCTTCTCCTCACAAGAGGTCGCCCTCCTTTTCGAAGTGCCTTTGCTTCGATTTGCCGGATCCTTTCTCTGGTGACTCCAAACTCTGCCGCCACTTCTTCCAAAGTCATAGGCTTTCCGGAGAAGAGCCCAAACCTGAGTGTCAAAACTATCTGTTCACGCGACCGCATTTCAGATAAGAGTTGCAGTATTTTTTCCATTTGCTGCCTTTTATCAGCATTGAAACCGAATTCAGCATGTGGATCATCTCCATATGTCTGGACAAACATTTCTTTTATTTGAGGATCCACCATCTCCAGATACTGTCTTATCCCGATGGAAGAAATTGCTGCATCTTCAAAATCAACCATATTCATTTCAGATTCATCGATATTATACATATGCTTCGCCCTCCGTCGTTTTCTTTTATCATAGCAAGGATGTCAAGGACAAATCATTTACCGATATGATTGCTCGTATGCAGCTGAGGACGCTTTCCAGAGCATTTCAAAGGAGAACAAATCAGACCGGTCAATTTCAATGTAATTCCTGCAGATCTCTGTAATCTGCTTCCGGCAAATATCACATTTCCTATCAGATGCCGGCTCTTTCTTCCAATCTACGGCATGACACCACACAAGCACACAGAATTCAATCCGACATCGCTTTTTACGACTTACAGTCCCTTTCAGCCAACGTCGCAAATTCTTCGGATAGCAGCTGTGAACTAGCTTGATCTCATCCGGATAAATTGGTGAGACCTTCAGCTCGAACTCTTCTTTTGTAATACCGAGCAAATCCTCATTATTAGATATAGTATCGAAAAAGAACCTGGCATAGTCATTTCTCAATATGGCATATTCCTCTGACCCCGAAGAAAGGGACTGATCCGGACCTTCGCAAAATATCCTGGCTGCCTTTTCCTTTGGATCCAATGCACGGATCACACATTGGTATGTTTCATTCACGAATTTAGTATATGGCTTAATTCTATCCACTCCTTTCTCAGATTTACATCATTTAGCCTGAATTATTCATGAGCTAATCAAAATGCCCAGAATTACAAAACACTTGACCACAACAGAGGTTTCTTTGATAATGTAGACCATGAATGGTTGATGAAGATGCTGTCGCATGACATAGCTGACAAAAGGTTTCTTGAGATAATCGAGAAATTTTTGAAAGCAGGGATCATGGAGAATGGTAAATATCTTGACAGCGAACGGGGAACCCCACAGGGAAACGTATGCAAAGCTTATCATAGTCTTCTGCTTTGCATAGGGAAACGGTGCCAGTCTAATACTTGCAAATTTGTTTTGCAGGGAGCAACGCGAAAGGCGGAGAAATCGTCATGGAGCGCTACCTCTTTTTTGTGAAAAACACAAATTTATATTAAACCCATTGACATAGTAGGATAAACGGAGTAAGATTCATTATATGGTTAGAGTCGAAAGACCATGAGACATAAAAAAAGAAAAAGGAAAGAAGAGCATGAATTTTTCAAAGAGAAGCAGATATGGAATCAGGGCACTTGTAGATCTGGCGGTTCATGCCCAGGATACATGTGTACAATTGAGCGATATTGCAAGCAGGAATGATATTTCTGTTAAATATTTAGAACAGATTTTTACAGCGCTGCGAAAAGCAGGTGTGATCAGAAGTATGAAAGGACCGCAGGGAGGATATCTGCTGGCGGATAGTCCGGAAAATATTCGGATTGCGGACGTTGTCGCGGCACTGGATGGAAGTTATCTTCTGGAGGAAGAAGAAATTGTTCCCGGAAAAAATGGGGAGGCAACGGCAGCAGTCATACAGAGTATGCTCATTGAGCCGATGAACAAAATGGTAGATCAATTTTTAAGAGAACTGACCCTGAAAAATCTGACAGACAGTCTTGAAGAATACAATGGATGTCATCAACATATGTACTACATTTAAAGAGGTGAAATTATGTTAAATCAGTTTTCCAGAACACAGCTGCTGCTGGGAGAAGAGGCAATGAGGAAATTGGAGCAGTCCAGAGTGGCAGTTTTTGGGATAGGCGGTGTGGGTGGTTATGTATGTGAAGCACTGGTGCGAAGCGGCGTGGGTGCTTTTGATCTGATCGATGATGACAAAATTTGCCTGACAAATCTGAACAGACAGATCATTGCGACAAGAAAGACAGTGGGAAAATATAAGGCAGATGTGATGAAGGAACGGATCCTGGAAATCAATCCGAATGCATCTGTAACCGTGCATAAATGCTTTTTTCTCCCGGAGAATGCAGAGGAATTTCCATTTGATGAGTACGATTATGTCGTCGATGCGGTCGATACGGTGACGGCAAAGATTGAGATTGTCATGCGGGCACAGAGAAAAGGGATTCCGGTCATCAGCTGTATGGGAGCCGGCAACAAGCTGGATGGAAGTCAGTTTCGAGTGGCTGATATCTACAAGACAAAGATGTGCCCTCTTGCCAAAGTCATGAGAAGAGAATTGAAAAAAAGAGGCGTCAAAAAGCTGAAAGTCGTGTATTCGGAAGAAAAACCGACAAGACCAATCGAGGATATGTCTATCAGCTGCAGAGCGCATTGCATCTGTCCGCCTGGGGCGAAACATAAATGTACGGAGCGAAGGGATATCCCGGGAAGTCTGGCATTTGTGCCATCGGTGGCAGGGTTGATTATAGCCGGAGAAGTTGTCAAAGATATCGTCGGAAAGACAGAAGAACAATGATCCAAAAATCTATCATATATGGAGGAAAAAATGAAATCAGTCACCATAGAAGAACTAGAAGCACTCCAGCAGGAGAAGATTACGGTTGTGGATATCCGACCGAAGGAACAGTATGTCAGAGGAACGTTTCCGGGTGCCGTCAGTATTCCGGCGGAGGAGTTCCAGGAGAAAAAAGCAGATCTGGAAAAGAAAAAGACCATCTGTCTGATGTGCCATACTGGAGAGAGGAGTCAGGAATATACACAGCAACTGTCAGAAGAAGGATATGACGCAGTGAATGTGGAGGGCGGTTACCGGGCGTATTTGAGACTGTCCCTGTCGAGATATATGGAGAGGGAAGCGGAGGAGGAAAGGCAAAAAAAGACAGCGCAGATTGAGCGAAGTATCATCACAAAATTTCGGAAATCGATCTGGAGACCGTTCACAAAAGCATTAAGTGAATATCAACTGATTCAAGAAGGAGATAAGGTTGCTGTCTGCATATCGGGTGGAAAAGACTCGATGCTTCTTGCGAAACTGATTCAGGAGCTGCAGCGCCACGGAAAAATCCACTTTGAAGCTATCTTTCTGGTGATGAATCCGGGGTACAATGAAGATAATTGGAAGATTATCCAGGACAATGCGAAGCTTTTAGGAATACCTCTGACCGTGTTTGAGAGCGAGATTTTTGACGCTGTGGCAGGGATTGAGAAAAATCCCTGCTACCTTTGCGCCAGGATGAGAAGAGGATATCTGTACTCAAAAGCGAAGGAGCTGGGCTGTAACAAGATTGCCCTGGGACATCATTTTGATGACGTAATCGAGACGATTTTGATGGGAATGTTGTACAGCGGAAAAGTAGAAACAATGATGCCAAAACTCCACAGCCAGAATTTTGAGGGTATGGAGCTGATCCGTCCTCTGTATCTGGTAAAGGAGGAGGCGGTCAAAGCGTGGAGGGACTATCATAGTCTCCATTTTATCCAGTGTGCCTGCAGATTCACAGAAAACTGTGTCAGCTGCGGAGGGGGAAGAGGCTCGAAGCGTGATGAAATGAAGGATCTGATCGCGCAGTTTCGCGGTGTCAGTGATGTGATTGAAACGAATATTTTTAACAGTGTAAACAATATTAATCTGCACAGGGTGATCGGCTACCACAAGGATGATTTGTCTTACAATTTCCTCGATGACTATGATTCCTGGAAAGGGAAAAAGGCGGAGATTCTGTTTGATGACACGAAGTAAGTGTGGACAGATTCCCAAAATAGATGGGAATGAAAGAAAGATATGGATAAGAGAAAATTGAGTGTAGAGGAGAGGTGGTAAGCGATGACACTGATGCAGCTTTACTATATTATTACAATTTCAAAGACGGGTTCTCTGAACAAGGCAGCGGAGCAGCTGTATATCTCACAGCCATCCCTGACAAATGCCGTAAAAGAGCTAGAAAAGGAACTGGGAATCATTATTTTTAACCGCGGTGGAAAGGGCGTGACACTCACAAATGACGGGGCAGAATTTTTGCTCTATGCGAAAGAAATTTATGGTCAGTATGAGAGTGTCATGGAGAAATATGGAAAAGGGGGATCCTACAAAAAGAAATTTGCGGTCTCCACACAGCACTATTCCTTTGCTGTGAAGGCATTCGTTGATATGGTAAAGGAATTTGATATGTCGAAATATGAATTTGCCATCAGAGAGACGAGGACATGGGAGATCATCCATGATGTCAGCACACTGAAAAGTGAGATTGGCGTGTTATACTTAAGTGACTTCAACAGAAAGTCCATGATGAAGTTATTTGGCTCTGCAAATCTGGAGTTTCATCACCTGATTGACTGCAAGGCGTACGTCTATCTTTGGAAGAATCATCCACTGGCAAATGAACCGTCAATCAGTTTTGCACAGCTGGATGGATATCCATGTCTTTCGTTTGAACAGGGGGAGAATGGAAGCTTTTATTTTGCAGAGGAAATTCTCTCCACGAACGAATATTCGCAGACAATCAAGGCGAATGACCGTGCCACGATGCTCAATTTGATGGTAGGATTGAACGGGTATACACTCTGCTCTGGAATTATCTGTGAGGAACTCAACGGCAGCGATTACAAGGCAGTGCCGTTCAGGGATGATGACCAGAATCAGAACAGTACGATGGAGATCGGATATGTGGTCAGAAAAAATACGATTCTCAGTAAAATGGGAGAATTGTACATTGCTTCGATCCAAAATTATCTGGATCAGAATGGGCGGAATGATGGAAAAAATTCTCTTGAAAACAGATAAAAATTAGTTGAGATAAACATCAAAAATAGTAATCCTGTTATAAAAACATTTTATAACAGGATATTTTTTTCATGTATTGGACGATGGAGAAATTCTGTGTTAGGATAACTCCATCAACAAAAAGAAAGCAATCGAAAAATTGACTGGAGAACCAGAGATTTTATGGAGGCAGATTGGCAGACATCATGGATTAGAGGACGCATTAGAAAGAAGAAAAACTGCATCTTTAAAATCTCTGATTTTTTATATCTTTCATGGCATAGATCAGGAGGAGAAAATGAAAAAGAATTTTAGAATTTTCCTTGCCGCAGGGGGGATAGCAGCATGTTGTGGCATTCAATGTTTAAAATAAAAGAAAAAAAGAGCAGAAAAACAGAAGAAAAAAGAGCATATCAAAGAGAAAAATAGAGTGAAAAAGAAAAGGAGAAATCATTATGAAAAATAGAAAAATCAGATTTACAGCAGCAGGATTATCAACCGTTATTGTACTTGGAAGTCTTTCCGGAACAGTTGCATTTGCAGGCGACAGCACCAGTATTGTCAACGTATCTTATGACCCGACAAGGGAGCTTTATGAGCAGTATAACGAGATTTTTAAAGAGCATTGGAAAGAGCAGACAGGTCAGGATCTGGAGATCACGCAGTCTCACGGAGGATCTGGGAAGCAGGCGCTTGAGGTGGCAAATGGTCTGGAAGCAGATGTCGTGACACTTGCACTTGAGTATGATGTGAAGGCAGTCGAGGAAGCAGGGTTGATTGAGGAAGGATGGATCGATGAATTTCCACTGGACAGCTCCCCGTATACCTCTACCATCGTATTTTTGGTGAGAGAGGGAAATCCAAAAGATATTCAGGACTGGGATGATCTGGTGAAAGAAGATGTCGGAGTGATCACACCGAACCCTAAGACTTCCGGCGGAGCGAGATGGAATTATCTGGCAGCATGGGCTTATGCAGATCAATTGTATGGCGGGGACGAAGATCAGATTAAAGACTTTATCAAAAAACTGTATGAAAATGTGCTTGTGCTTGACTCTGGAGCGAGAGGAGCAACGACATCTTTCGTGGAAAACGGACAGGGAGATGTGCTGATTGCCTGGGAGAATGAGGCATACCTCTCCGTTCAGGATTATCCGGATGACTACGAGATTATCACACCTAGCATCAGTATTCTGGCACAGCCGTCTGTCGCAGTTGTGGACAGTGTAGTCGACAAGCGTGGAACGAGAGAAGTAGCTACCGAGTATCTGAATTATCTGTATTCCGATGAGGCACAGAGAATTGCGGGTGATAACTTCTACAGACCATCTAACGAAGAAATCTTGAAAGAGTACGCAGATGTGTTTAACCTGGATATCAATCTGGTGACGATTGCAGACTTTGGCGGATGGACGGAAGCACAGGAAACTCACTTTGCAGATGGCGGTGTGTTTGACCAGATTTATGAGCAGTAAGATATAAGATTGTGCCGCCGGACTTGGCGGGAGAATGGAGATTATGATTATGAAAAAAAAGAGAGTAATCCCCGGGTTTGGGTTATCCTTAGGGATAACCCTGACCATGTTGAGTATCATTGTATTGATTCCGCTTGCCTCTCTGGTGGTATTTACAGCGCGGATGGAATGGAAAGATATCATTGCCACCATCACGAGAGGGCGTGTGCTTTCCAGTTTCTATGTCAGCTTTCTGACGGCTTTTGTGGCGTCGGTCATCAATGCGGTGATGGGCATGGTGCTGGCATGGGTGCTGGTCCGGTATGATTTTCCGGGGAAAAGACTGATGGATGGTATGATTGAACTTCCGTTCGCACTTCCGACCGCAGTGGCGGGTATGTCGCTGACTTTTTTGACGACAGATAACGGGTGGATCGGAAGCTTTTTTGCAAAGTTTGGTATCCATATCGCATACACGAGGATTGGCATCACAGTCGCATTGATTTTTATCGGGATTCCCTTTGTGATCCGCTCGGTACAGCCGGTACTTGAGAAACTGGATCCGGCGTATGAGGAGGCTGCAGGTGTGCTGGGAGCGAGCCGTTTCACTATATTTTGGAAAGTGATCTTTCCGGAGGTGAAACCGGCATTGTTTGCAGGCTTTGGGCTGGCTTTCGGCAGATGTCTGGGAGAATATGGCAGTGTCGTGTTTATCGCGGGGAATAAACCATATTACACGGAAATTACACCGCTGATTATCATGTCGGAGCTGCAGGAATATGATTATTCCAGCGCCACCGCGATTGCGCTTGTGATGCTGATCACAGCATTTTTGATCCTTTTTATCAACAACATGATTCAGGCAAGAAATACGAGAATACTCACAGGAGGCAGATAGAATGAGCGGCAAAGTGCAAAAAACGGGCGATGTGAAAAAGAAAAGAGAGCAACAAGGCTCTAGGGTGACGAAATGGCTTCTGATCGGACTCAGTGTCCTGTTTTTGGGAGTCATGCTGGTACTGCCGCTGTGTGCGGTGTTAGTCCAGGCATTCCGCAACGGCATGGATGCGTATCTCGAGGCAGTGACGGATGAATATACTGTAAAAGCAGTGCTTCTGACACTGGAAGCCACGGTGGTAGCGGTGGTGTTCAATACAATTTTTGGATTGTTTGCAGCATGGTGTATCACAAAATTTCACTTTAAAGGCAAAAAGCTGCTTAGCACACTGATCGATGTACCTGTCACGGTATCGCCGATCATCGCGGGATTGATTTTTATTCTGGTATTTGGGCGCCAGAGCTTTCTGTACCCATACCTGGAAGCATTGGATATCAAAATTGTGTTTGCCGTTCCGGGAATCATACTTGCCACTGTTTTTGTAACTTTTCCGTTTATCTCCAGAGAATTGATCCCGGTTCTGGAAGCTCAGGGGACAGATGAGGAGGAAGCAGCGGCGCTCATGGGCGCAAAGGGCTTTACCATCTTTCGAAAAGTCACATTCCCTCACATCAAATGGGCATTGCTCTATGGGATTGTGCTGTGCACGGCAAGAGCGATGGGAGAATTCGGTGCGGTGTCTGTCTTGTCAGGACATCTGCGGGGAAAGACGAATACGTTGCCTCTACATATTGAGATTTTGTTTAATGAATTTAAATATATTCCGGCTTTTGCGGTGTCAACAATCTTGGTGGTGATGGCAGTACTACTCCTGATTATCCGAAGCATTGTAGAATACCGAGGCAAAAAGAAGGAAGAGTAAAGATGGGAGCAGAGGCAGAAAAACCGGGAGGAAATCATGTACGTTGAATTAAAAAATATCAATAAAACTTTTAATGGATATAAGGCATCAAACAATGTCAATTTTGGAATTGAAAAAGGAAAATTAATTGCACTTCTCGGTCCGAGCGGAAGCGGAAAGACAACGATTCTCAGAATGATTGCAGGGCTTGAGACGCCCGACAGCGGACAGATTGTGATCGATGGGAAGGTGGTCAATGATATACCGGCAAGTGAGCGCGGAATTGGATTTGTGTTTCAGAATTACGCGCTTTTTCGATATATGACGGTGTATGAGAATATCGCTTTTGGGCTTCGGGTGCAGAAGGCAAATAAGAGATATATCGATGAGAGAGTGAGAGAATTGATTCAGCTGATCGGTCTGGAAGGGATGGAAAAACGTTTCCCCAGTCAGCTGTCAGGAGGACAGAGACAGAGGGTGGCTTTCGCCAGAGCGTTGGCGCCAAAACCAAATTTGCTGCTTCTTGATGAGCCGTTTGCAGCGATCGACGCGAAGGTGAGGCAGGAGCTGCGCAGCTGGCTGAAGAACATGATTGAAAAACTTGGGATTACGAGTATTTTTGTCACGCACGACCAGGAAGAAGCGGTGGAGGTTGCCGATGAGATTATTCTCACTAACAAAGGAAAAGTGGAACAGATTGGCACACCACTGGAAATTTATCATCACCCGGAAACCACATTTGTGGCTTCCTTTTTTGGAAATGGTGCCATCATAGACCAGTATGAACAATTTAAGGCTTTTCGGAAGATTGACGGGGCAGAAAAAGCGATCATCCGACCGGAATTTATCAAAGTCACAAAGAAAAATGAAGTACAGAAATTTTCAAAATCGGCAGCAGAGGGAATCGTGGAGGGAGTATCTTTCCGGGGCGATGCGACAGAGCTTCGTATCCGTGTCAACGACACTGTGCTGTTCGCAAAGAGAGGACTGGAGGAAGAAGAAATCCAGACTGGCGAGAAAGTGGATGTCTTCATCTATCGTATGTTTGTAGCAAAAGGTGAGGAAGTACAGTTGCTGTTCAACGAGGCATTGAAAGAAGAAGCAGTAATAATCTAGGAAGATCAGCTAGGAGAATCAGATGGAAAAAAGACAGATAAAAACAGATTTTCTGATCATAGGAGGCGGGACAGCTGGATGCTATGCAGCCTATGTGATGAGCAAAAAATCGGATGTGAAGATTGTGATCGCAGAGAAGGCGAATATTCGGCGCAGTGGTTGCCTTGCTGCCGGAGTCAATGCGTTAAATGCTTATATCACAGAAGGAAAAAAACCGGAAGATTATGTGGAATATGCCAAAAAGGATGCCAATGGCATTGTGAGGACGGATTTACTTTTATCGATGTCTCAGAGGCTGAACCATGTGACAGAAGAGCTGGAGCGTCTGGGGCTTGTGATTTTGAAGAATGAAAATGGAAAATATGCTGCACGCGGCACAAGAAATATCAAGATTAACGGGGAAAACATCAAACTTCTTCTGGCGAAGGCAGCGTCTTCCGGAAAGAATGTCACAATTCTGAACCATGTGAATATCACAGATTATGTTGTCAGAGAGAATCAGATTCTGGGAGCACTTGGTTTTGATGTAAATGAGCCTGTGTTCTACGAAATCCAGGCAAAGGCGGTTCTGTGTGCCACTGGAGGTGCAGCAGGACTGTACAGACCAAATAATCCTGGATTTTCCAGACATAAGATGTGGTATTGTCCGTTTAACACCGGTGCAGGGTATGCGATGGGACTGCTCGCCGGTGCGGAGATGACCAGCTTTGAGATGCGTTTTATTGCCCTGCGCTGTAAAGATACGATCGCACCCACAGGAACCATCGCGCAGGGAGCGGGGGCAAAGCAGGTGAATGCCAGGGGTGAAATCTATGAGAAAAAATATGGACTTACGACATCCCAGAGAGTCTATGGGACGGTGACGGAGAACCGAGAGGGCAGAGGACCTTGTTATTTACACACGAAAGGAATCACGCAGGCGCAGGAACAGGATTTATATAAGGCATACTTGAATATGGCGCCAAGCCAGACCTTAAAATGGCTGGAAGAAGGAAAGGGTCCAGCGATGGCTGATGTAGAAATAGAAGGCACAGAACCTTACATTGTGGGAGGTCACACGGCAAGCGGATACTGGGTTGACGATCAGAGAAGGACGACCGTAAGGGGACTCTTCGCGGCAGGGGATGTGGCAGGAGGATGCCCCCAGAAATATGTGACCGGTGCATTGGCAGAAGCGGAGATTGCCTCGGAGGCGGCAACAGAATATCTCGCAGAATGCAGAGAGTTTTTGTTTTCAGACGAGTTTTCACAGGCATCTGAACAGAAACAAAAAGAGTATGAGGAGCATCTAAAGGGGAAGGAAGAAAGAGAAATTCTGTCCGAGGAACAGCTGGAAGAGGCGATGCAAAAAATTATGGATGAGTACGCCGGAGGGATCAGTAGCGGATATCAGTATCATCAGGCAGGACTTTTCATTGCCGATCAGAAAATCAAGAAGCTCCAGGAGCTGATGGATACGCTTGGTGCGAATGATATGGATGAACTGATGAGAATTTACGAGATACGGGAGAGATTGATTGTGTGCCGTGCCGTGATTGCACATTTACTCGCAAGAAAAGAGACGCGCTGGCACAGCTTTGCAGAGAATGCGGATTATCCACAGGAAGATAGCGCCTGGCTGAAATATGTAAATTCAAAGATGGATGAGACAGGAAATCTGCAGATGATTTACAGAGATTTGGTCTAGGGGGACAGGAATATGAGCATACGGATACGAAAAGAGGCATGTGTAGGATGCAGAAGATGTGTGGAGGCATGCCCGGGCAATCTGATCAAAATTGACATAGATGGCAAGGCATTCATACGCCACGAGAGGGATTGCTGGGGATGCACTTCCTGTCTGAAAGAATGCAGAGCAGGTGCCATTGATTTTTTTCTGGGAGCCGATATCGGCGGGAGAGGCAGCAGGCTTTCGGTCGCTGAGAGGGGAGATGACTGGATATGGACGGTGACAAGAACGGACGGTTCAGTCAGGCAGATACAGGTGAATAAGAAAGAGTCGAACAAGTATTAAAGTATTTCCCGGGATGCAGAAGCCATCAGGGAAGGACAGGAGGAGAAAAATGGGAAATTTATCGCATCTGGATGAACTGGAAGCAGAGGCAATCTACATTATCAGGGAGGTGGCAGCAGAATGCGAAAATCCAGTGATGCTGTATTCGATCGGCAAAGACAGTTCTGTGATGCTTCATCTGGCATTGAAGGCATTCTATCCGGAGAAGCCTCCATTTCCATTTATGCATATCGACACAACATGGAAATTTCATGAGATGATCGAGTTCCGCAACCACATCGCGGAGAAATATGGGATTGAGATGCTCGTCTACACCAATCAGGAAGGAATCGAAAAAGGCATCAATCCGTTTGACCATGGCTCTGCTTACACAGATATCATGAAGACACAGGCACTGAAGCAGGCGCTGAGCAAATATAAATTTACCGCAGCATTTGGCGGGGGCAGAAGAGACGAGGAAAAATCGAGAGCGAAGGAGCGCATTTTTTCATTCCGTAACGAGGCGCAGGCATGGGATCCGAAGAACCAAAGACCGGAGATGTGGAAACTGTATAACACGAAAATCAACAAAGGAGAGAGCATCCGCGTCTTTCCAATCTCAAACTGGACAGAAAAAGATATCTGGCAGTATATCAAGAGAGAACAGATTGAAATCGTTCCCCTTTATTTTGCAAAGGAACGTCCGGTCGTATACAGAGACGGAAATATCATTATGGTGGATGATGACCGCATGAAACTTCTGCCGGGGGAAGTGATTCAGAACAAAAGCGTGCGTTTCCGCACTTTGGGATGTTATCCTCTGACCGGAGGAGTGGAATCGACGGCAGATACGCTGGATGCGATTATCGAAGAGACATTGAGCGCAGTGTCCTCAGAGAGGACAAGCCGTGTCATCGACCACGAGGCGGCTGGAAGTATGGAAAGACGAAAGAAAGAGGGGTATTTTTAGGATGAAGGGATTGCTGAAGTTTATCACCTGTGGAAGCGTGGATGACGGAAAATCTACATTGATTGGGCACATTTTATATGATTCAAAGCTTCTGTATGCAGATCAGAAAGAGGCACTGGAGCTTGATTCCAAAGTGGGAAGCAGAGGCGGAGAGATCGACTATTCTCTTTTGCTTGACGGACTGATGGCTGAGCGCGAACAGGGTATCACGATCGATGTGGCATATCGATATTTCACGACAGATCACCGCAGTTTTATTGTGGCGGACACGCCAGGTCATGAAGAATATACGAGAAATATGGCAGTGGGTGCTTCGTTTGCGGACCTTGCCGTGATCTTGATTGATGCCAAGCAAGGCGTGCTGGTACAGACGAGAAGACATGCCAGAATCTGTTCTCTGATGGGAATCCGGTATTTTGTCTTTGCGGTGAACAAGATGGATCTGGTGGGATATCGTGAAGAGGTATTTGAAAAAATCAAAGCGCAGACAGAGGAGTTAAAAGCGGAGCTTCAGCTGGAAGATACATGTGTGATTCCAGTATCAGCCACAGAAGGCGACAATGTGACAAAGAAATCTCTGAATACCCCGTGGTATGATGGACCTGCACTTTTACCTTATCTCGAACAAGTTGATATCAGTCAGAAAGAGGAGGAAAAAGGGTTTTATATGCCAGTTCAGAGAGTGTGCCGTCCAGACCATGAATTCCGTGGATTCCAGGGACAGATTGAGGCAGGAGAGATCCATGTGGGCGAGGAGTTGACTGTACTGCCAAGCAAGGAGAGCGCACATGTAAAAAGCATCTATATCTGCGACAGAGACAGTCAGAGCGCTGGAAAAGGTGTGCCAGTCACCATACAGCTGGACAAAGAGGTAGATGTCTCAAGAGGATGTGTGCTGACAAAAGATTCCGGGGCAAAGGTGACATCAGGCTTTCAGGCGACCATTTTGTGGATGGATGATGAGAAACTGGAAAATGGCAAGAACTTTTTCGTAAAGCTGGGTACAAAACTCATCCCGGGAATGGTCACGCGCATTCGATATGCGATTGATGTCAATACAGGAGAGAAAAAAGCGGCAGATACGCTCAGCAAAAACGAGATTGCATCGTGTCAGATCACTCTGGTGGATAAGATGGTCGCCGATGAATTTAAAGTACACAAAACACTCGGCGAATTGATCTTGATTGATCGAGTGACAAACATGACATCGGCATGCGGCGTTGTGACAGAAATCTCAGAAGAGAAGGAACAGAAAGAGAACAAAATCACAAGCCATACCCGAAGCGCGATGAAGGGACAGAGCGTTTTAAATGCAGTATTTCTGTACGGAGATGATGGGAAAACACTGGAATGGATTCAGCAGATTGATCGAGATTTAACGCTTTCTGGAAGACATACATATCTCTATATTCCAAGTGATGGAGAAGCAGTAGAGAATGTTGTCGAGCATTTAAATGCAGCTGGGATGATTGTACTTTTAGCGCTGAAAAAAAACAGGAAAGACAGAGCGGCGATACAAAAAGCGCTGCGTGAAAAAGAGGCTTTCTATTTTGAACCGGAGATCCAGAATGCACAAGATGTGCTGAAGACGGCACAGCAAATCCGCAAGAGGACAGTCTACGATCCGGTGATCGAAATCGGGGGAAGCCATATTTAAGAGAACAAGAGAGGGAATAGAGAAATGTCGGATAACCAGAAGAAGGAAGAATATTTAGAGCTGATTCGTAAAATCTTGGACGAAATACAATTTGGCTCAGTGACGATTGTCATCCAGAATGGAAAGATTATGCAGGTTGAGAAGGAAGAAAAAATAAGACTCTGATGAAAGCGTAAAAATGAAAAAGATCTTGTGTATAGAAAACTCCCGTGATACTATGAAGAAAAAAGTAGAGAAAGGCTTTGGGAGAATGAGATGGATTATTTATCTCACAACATCGCAATCAATTTGAAAAGAATACGAAAGGCGAAAGGAATGAGTCTCGATGTGGTTGCTGAGCAGACAGGTGTCAGTAAAAGTATGCTTTCGACAATCGAAAAAGGAGATGCGAACCCTTCGATTGGAGTTTTAGGGAAAATTATCAGCGGGCTGCGCATTGAATTGCAGGATCTGACACAGCCTCCGCAGGGCGATTCTTATCTGGTGGATATCGGCAAAGTTTCGCCTACAAAGGCGGTGGAGGGACAGTATCATGTCTGGACATGCTTTCCGATTTCTGATAACCGGACGGTCGAGATCTACCGGATCGATATCGAGCCGGGAGGAAGCTATGAGAGCGGATCCCACGGGGAGCGCACCAAGGAATACATTGCCATGCTCGAGGGGGAACTGTCTGTGCGGCTGGAAGACGGCATCCATGTGGTGAAGAAGGAACAGCTGTTTCGATTTGAGTCCGATCAGCCGCATGTCTATTTTAACACAGGAACGGGGAAGTTAAGCTTTATGTCCTTTTTTGTAGTCTATTAAATGTTTGGTGAGGAAATATTTATACGTGACAGCTTGCGCAGTTTGATCGTAAAATGGCAATCAGTTTAAAATGTACAAGATAGTTCAATATATTGCACAAAATATTCTCACATAATTTTAAAATTGCATATTGACATTATTTTTCGGGTATGATATATTAAAGCTGTTCAAAATATTGTACACGAAATGACAAAGGCGTCAGGAATCCTTTTCGGATGACAGGCGCCTTCTTTTTAGGCACCTCTCGGAAAGGAAACCAGTGCGATCGATCTGTCCGGACGTGAAAGAGCAGCGGCGATACTTTGTTCGTTCCATAAAAGGAGGACTAAATTATGAGATTACGAGATACAGGACTTACAGCACAGGATATCAAAGACAAAGTAAATAAGTATATGATTGAGACGTATGAGCGTTTCGACTTTCTTGCAGAGACGGCAAAAGATCAGTATATTTATGATGAAAATGGAGAACCGTATTTAGATTTTTATGCAGGAATTGCTGTAAACTCAGCTGGAAACTGCAATGAAAAAGTGGTGAAGGCGGTTCAGGATCAAGTAGCAGATATTATGCATACGTTTAACTATCCGTACACGATTCCTCAGGCGCTGCTTGCTGAAAAGGTTTGTACTACAATCGGCATGGATAAGATCTTTTTCCAGAACTCCGGGACAGAGGCAAATGAAGCAATGATCAAAATGGCCCGTAAATATGGTATTGAGAAATATGGTCCTAACAAATACCATATTGTGACAGCAAAGATGGGATTCCATGGCAGAACGTTTGGAGCTATGTCAGCGACTGGTCAGCCAGGCAATGGATGCCAGATTGGTTTTGGACCGATGACATATGGATTTTCTTATGCACCGTACAACGATCTTCAGGCTTTCAAAGACGCATGTACAGAGAATACCATTGCAATCATGGTGGAGCCTGTACAAGGAGAAGGTGGTGTTCATCCGGCTACCCAGGAATTTATGCAGGGACTGAGAGAATTCTGTGATGAGAAGGGAATGCTTCTGTTGATCGATGAGGTTCAGACAGGATGGTGCAGAACTGGCGCTGTGATGTCTTACATGAATTACGGAATCAAACCGGATATCGTATCGATGGCAAAAGCACTCGGCGGTGGTATGCCAATCGGCGCGATCTGTGCTACAGAGGAAGTCTCAAAGGCTTTCACGGCGGGATCACACGGGACAACTTTTGGAGGTCATCCGGTATGCTGTGCGGCAGCACTGGCAGAAGTGAACGAACTGCTTGACAGAGATCTGGCAGGAAATGCAAAAGAAGTCGGCACATATTTCGTGGAGAAATTAAAGACTCTTCCTCATGTAAAGGAAGTCAGAGGTCAAGGATTGCTGGTGGGCGTTGAGTTCGATGACAGCATTTCAGGTGTAGAGGTAAAACACGAGTGTATCCACAGAAGATTGCTCATCACTGCAATCGGAGCACATATTATCAGAATGATTCCTCCGCTGATGATCACAAAAGAAGACTGCGACAAGGCAGTAGCGATTATCAGAGAGTCAGTTGAGGCATTACAGTAAAAATAATTGGCGGTGACGCTATCAGACGTCATGTGTGTTTGGTTTCAATAAAGCAAGGGAGCTTTGACAAAGAAGGTCAGGCTCCCTTTTCTGTTATTCTGAGAGAGGAGATGTTATATGAAAAAAGAATTTGTCATTTCGGTCGGCTGCGAATACGGCTGCTTTGGACCTGAAATAGGAAAAATGATTGCCAAAGATTATGGCATTGCGTATTACGATAGAAAATTGATTGATGAGATTATTGAAGAGGCAGGTTTTTCCAAGGATCTGGCAGAGAAGGCTGAGGCTGGTTTGGATGTCAGAGGAAAAACGAAAGAGTTATCTGGTGGTCCTACCAAATACGCAAATTTGACAGAACGCGTGGTTTATATCCAGACGGAAGTCATTAAGAAGCTGGCGGCAAGAGGCTCCTGCGTGTTTATCGGTAGATGTTCGGATTATATTTTGAGAGATCACAAAAATTGTCTGAATGTGTTTATCTATGCTCCAATGGAAGTGAGAATCAAAAATGTGATGGAGGGACATAATCTGAGCCGTGAGGATGCGGTTTTGCTGATCGAGCAGAATGATGAGATGCTTCACGCAAGATACAAACAGATGACAGGAACCTACAGAGGCGACCGCCACAACCGACACCTGCTGATCGATTCCAATCTTCTAGGGCTGGAAGGAACTGTGAAATTGATCGAAGAAGTGGCAGATCGAGTGTTTGGAAGAGAGGAGTGACCATTATGGAAAAAAAGAAGTCTTCAGAATTTAACAAAGTACTTGGAGCATGGGATATCCTCGTGATCGCCTTTGGCGCAATGATCGGCTGGGGCTGGGTAGTATCGTCAGGCGACTGGATCAAAACGGGCGGCGTGGTCGGCGCTGCGATCGGTTTTGTGATCGGCGGTATCATGGTATTCTTTGTAGGACTTACATATGCGGAGCTGACCGGTGCAATGCCACAGTGCGGCGGCGAACATGTCTTCAGCCACAGGGCGATGGGATCGATGGGATCCTTTGTCTGCACCTGGGCGATTATTCTGGGATATGTCAGTGTTGTCTGCTTCGAGGCATGTGCCCTTCCTACGATTGTTACTTACATTTATCCTCCATTTTTAAAAGGATATCTGTACACGGTAGCTGGTTTTGATATTTACGCTTCCTGGCTTGCGGTAGCGGTGATTGTCGCAATCTTTATGACCTACATTAATATCCGTGGCGTCAAGACGGCAGCGATTTTACAGACTATTTTGACAGTTATCATCGGTGTCGCTGGCATTGTGTTGATCGCAGCTTCTGCTGTGAATGGCGAGATGTCAAATATGACAGGTCAGTGTTTTGTCGGCGAATCGACAGGCAGTATGTTAAAGGCAATTCTCTCGGTGGCAGTGGTTACACCATTTTACTTTATTGGATTTGATGTCATTCCTCAGGCAGCAGAGGAGATCAATGTGCCTCTGAAGAAAATCGGAAAGATTCTGGTTCTCTCGATTGTCATGGCAGTTGTATTTTATGCGCTTGTTATTCTGGCAGTGGGATATATTTTAAATCCTTCTGAGATTGCAGCATCACAGGGCGGAACAGGGCTGGTGACAGCAGATGCCATGGGAAAGGCATTTAATTCTTCCACGATGGCAAAGGTCATCATTGTCGGCGGTATGTGTGGTATCGTGACAAGCTGGAACTCCTTCTTGATGGGAGGCAGCCGTGCAATGTACTCTATGGCAGAATCTTACATGATTCCGTATACTTTTGCAAAACTTCATTCAAAATATAAGACACCTGTCAATGCGCTTTATCTGATCGGTGCACTCTCTGTTCTGGCTCCTTTCGCAGGCAGAAAGATGCTGGTGTGGATCGTGGATGCAGGAAACTTTGGATGTTGTATCGCTTACTGTATGGTATCAATCTCATTCCTGATCCTGAGAAAGAAAGAACCTCAGATGGACAGACCTTATAAAGTAAAGAACTACAAATTTGTGGGCGTGATGGCAGTATTGATGTCGGGCTTTATGGTTGCAATGTACCTGATTCCGGGTTCCGGCGCAGCTTTAGTATGGCAGGAATGGCTGATGGCAGGCGGATGGTGTCTGCTGGGAGCAGTATTCTGTGTTGTATGCAGAAGTAAATATAAAGAGAAATTCGGTATTCTCGTCGAAATCATCTCCGATGAAGATGCGGTTGCCCTGCAGTCGAGCAATGAAGAAATCTCCGCAGCACTGGATGCAGCGATCGATGCGGCAATCAATAAAATTTTATCCCAAAGAACGGTACATTTTTAGTATAATAAAAAGGTACCAGCATCAAAATACCTTTTCAAAAACAGGAAGGAGACGGACAACATGAATTTCAACTATTATTTGCCAGTAAATGTGATTTTCGGCTGTGGAAAAGTAAAGGAAGTAGGAAGTATCACGAAAACTTACGGCAAAAAAGCGCTGATTGTGACAGGAAAATCAAGTGCAAAAAAATCAGGACTTTATGACAAAGTAAAAGATAGCTTAGAGATGGAAGGGGTGGAAAGTGTTCTGTTTGACAAAGTATCACAGAATCCTCTGACCACAACCGCCATGGAAGGCGCAGAGTTTGCAAAGGAACAGGGCTGCGATACCGTGGTTGCGATCGGCGGCGGAAGTATCATGGATTGTGCGAAAGCGATCGCATTTCTGTCTGTGAATGACGGAGATATCAATGACTATATTTTTAACAGAAAAAAGAGTGAAAAAGCACTTCCATTGATTTTGATTCCAACGACATGCGGAACCGGATCGGAGGGCAATGGCTTTGCCGTGCTGACAAATCCTGAAAATGGGGATAAAAAATCTCTTCGCTGCAATGCCATCATTGCCAAAGCTTCGATTGTGGACCCTGAGTGTATGATGACGATGCCAAAGAAAGTACTTGCCTCTGTAGGATTTGATGCGCTCTGCCACAGCATGGAGGCGTACACTTCAAAAATTTCTCAGCCATTCACAGATGCGCTGGCACTGTATGCGATGGAACTGATCGCTGACAGTCTGGTAGATTTGTATAATGGTTCCACAGAGGTAGAAAAATGGGAGAAAATTACGATCGCAAGCACGATCGGAGGCATGGTGATTAATCAGGCGGGTGTCACACTTGCACATGGCATGGAGCATCCGGCATCGGGTCTGAAGGATATCGTGCATGGACAGGGGCTTGCGGCACTTACCCCTACGATCATCGAGGCTTCCTACAAGGGAAATGAATACAAATTTGGAAAAATTTCCAAGATTCTGGGAGGAGAAAGCGCAGCAGACTGTGCAGAACAGGTAAAAGCACTTCTCGGACAGATTGACCTGACAGTGACACTTTCTGAACTTGGCCTTTCTGAGGCAGATATTCCGTGGATGGCAGAAAACTGTATGAAGGTTTCAGCGGCATCTGTGGCAAACAATCCTGTTGTGTTTACCCAGGAGGAGATCGCAGAGATTTATAGGAAGGCAATGTAAAGAATCGTTCGATCCATTTAAGATACAAAAGAGGCTTCCACAAAAAGAAGAAGGAACGAAACAGACGATAGTTATGAGTCAAGTTTCCGGGATCTTGTCTTTTTGGGGGAGCCTTTTTTTCTGTCAGAGTAGCTTTAACCATCGATAAAATATGACGTAATTCGCTCGGTGGCGGACGCTAGCGCAGCCCTCACATCGGAAGCCTCGCTATCGTCACTGGGACCTTGTTTTTGCCTCTCCAGCAGTCGCAGCGAGAGATAGAAAATCCTATACAATAATAAATAATTATGGTAAAATAAATATATATGATTTTATTTTATTGATGAAATCTGCTATTATAAAGAAGAAAGGAAGTATAGTATGCTGGATTTCAGAATTGGCACATTCCTTGAAGTTTGTAAGGATATGAATTTCACAAAAGCGGCCAGACGGCTGAACCTTACGCAGCCTGCGGTATCCCAGCATATCCGTTGGCTGGAGGAGAGTTACGGGACAAAACTTTTTTTCTTCCAGGGAAAGAAAATGAGGCTGACCCCGGCAGGAGAGCTTTTGAAGGATGGAGCGGCAACGATGAGTCATGACATCACTCTGCTCAAAGAAAAAATGCAGGAAAGTACCCAGAAAAAACGGGAACTGAGACTGGGACTGACCTTGACGATCGCAGAATTTGAGGTGGTTGCAAGCGTCGCAGAGTATCTGCTGAAAGAGCCATCTTGTTCTATGCTGTTATCTGTGGGAAACACTCAGAAGCTTTTGAGGGAGCTGGAGGAAGGCACGATTGACTTTGCTCTGGTGGAAGGAAATTTCCCGGGAGATATTTATCATCACCAGCTTTATGCCAAGGAGAGATATATTGCCGTGTGCAGCGGAACAGATCCACTGGCGGAGGGGCTCCACACAATAGAGGAGCTGCTGGCACAGCGACTGATCACCCGTGAGGCGGGCTCCGGAACCAGAAACATTCTGGAGCGTTATCTGGAGATGGAGAGTCTGGAGGTGACAAGCTTTCACGCTCTTGTGGAGGCAGGAAGCATGGGGCTGATCAAACAGCTTGTCGAATATGGGTGTGGGATTACCTTTCTGTATCAGACGGCGGTGAAACGGGAGCTGGAAGAGGGCAGGCTATGCGAAATTCATATGAAGGATATGGATATCACTCACGATTTTTCCTTTATCTGGAGAGAAGGAAGTATCTTTCACGAGGACTATCAAAAAGTTTTTCAGATGTTAAAAAATGCGAGAATGGGGGAAATCCCTTACAGGGATACCATAATGCCTACAAAGATAGGCGAAAAAGAGGAAATCCCTTACAGGGATACCATAATGCCTAAAAAATAGGCGAAAAGGAGGAGACGGAACCATGAAGGTACTGGTGATTGGCGGTGTCGCAGCCGGAACGAAGACAGCGGCAAAATTAAAAAGAGAGGACCGAAGCATAGAGGTTACTTTGATTACAAAGGACAGGGAGATTTCCTATGCGGGCTGTGGTCTGCCGTATTATGTGGGTGGATTGATCCAGGAGAGAGAGGAGCTTGTGGTCAATACACCAGCAAAATTTTCTGCACTGACCGGTGTGACGGTGTACACTGGCAGAGAGGCAGTGGCTTTGGATGCTCAAAACAAAACCGTGTCTGTAAAGAATATCGAGACAGGAGAGACAGAAAGTTATACTTATGACCGTCTGGTGATTGCCACTGGAGCATCGGCAGCTGTGCCGCCGGTAGAGGGCATTGACAAAAAAGGTGTATTCAAAATGCGTACCCCGGACGATGCGGCAGGCATGCGCAGCTATATTGAGGACAATGGTGTCAAAAAAGCGGTTGTCATCGGAGCAGGGTTCATTGGGCTTGAAGTGGCAGAGAATCTGAAAGCGCAGGGAATCTCTGTGACAGTGATTGATTTTGCATCCCAGGTGATGCCGGGAATTCTGGATCCGGAGATGGCAAATTATGTGAAGAAGCACCTCATGAAGGTGGGCATCCGCGTGATCACAGGGACCAAGGCAGAGGAAGTGCTTGGAGATGAGTCTGTGACAGGAGTGAAGACGACAGCAGGCGTGCTGCCGTGTGCTTTGCTGGTATCCGCAGCAGGAATCCGACCGAACACGGGATTTTTGGAGGACAGTGGCATTGATATGTTTAAGGGAACCATCAAGGTGGACGGACAGATGAGAACAAATCTGCCGGATGTCTATGCGGCAGGCGACTGTGTCATGGTGACAAACCGGATCACAGGGCAGTCAAAATGGGCTCCGATGGGTTCTTCGGCAAACCTTGAGGGAAGAACACTCGCACAGATACTTGCAGGCAAAGAGAAAGCCTTCCCAGGTGTGTTGGGGACAGCTGTCTGTAAGCTTCCAGAGCTGAATTGTGGTCGCACAGGTCTCACAGAGGAACAGGCTGTGGAAGCGGGATACGATGTGATCACAGCGCTGGTGCCGACAGATGATAAAGCACATTATTATCCGGACTCTTCCTTCTTTATCACAAAGCTGATTGCAGATAAAACGACACATAAACTGCTCGGTGCACAGATCCTTGGACCAGGTGCTGTGGATAAAATGACCGATATTGCAGTTATGGGAATTTCTATGGGGGCAAAGCTGGAAGATTTTGAAAACGTAGATTTTGCTTATGCACCGCCATTCTCCACGGCAATTCATCCGTTTGTACAGGCAGTCTATGTGTTGTTAAATAAAATCGAGGGAACACTGGTGAGCATGACTCCTGCGGAGTATGCAGCTGGAAAAGCGGACGGATACCGTGTGATCGACGTTGCCCCTGCACCTTCCATCCCTGGCGCAGATTATGTGAATCTGGCTAAGGTTGACGGAGAGCTTCCAGGAATCGGAAAAGAAGAAAAACTGCTCCTTGTATGCGCAAAAGGTAAGAGAGGATACTTCCTGCAGAATCGCCTGAGATATTTTGGATATACAAACACGGTTGTGCTGGAAGGAGCTACGTTCTTCAATGATGTGCGCGTGAAAAATGTGAGCGGAAAAATCCCGGCAGAGGAAGTCACGAGAGTCAAGGCACTTGGTTTCCTTCAGGACAAGCGCACAGGCAACCATTTTAACTGCCGTGTCATCACAAAAAATGGAAAGATCACCGCAGAAGAGAGCCGTGCGATCACTGAGGCAGCAGAGCTGTATGGAAGCGGGGAGATCACGATGACTTCCCGAATGACACTCGAGATTCAGGGGGTTCCTTTTGAGAACATTGATCCGATCCGCGAATTCCTGATGCAGAGAGGACTTGCGACAGGCGGTACCGGCTCCAAAGTGCGCCCGGTTGTCTCCTGTAAAGGAACGACCTGCCAGTATGGACTGATCGATACGTTTGACTTGTCCAACGAGATCCATGAGAGATTCTTTGTGGGATACAACAATGTCAAGCTGCCGCACAAATTCAAAATTGCTGTGGGAGGCTGCCCGAACAACTGCGTGAAGCCAGATCTGAATGACCTTGGCATCATCGGTCAGAAAGTTCCGGAAGTTGATCTTGAGAAGTGTAAAGGATGCAAGAAATGTCAGATTGAGAAAGGATGTCCGATTCAGGCAGCGAAAGTAGAAAACGGCAAGATCGTGATCGATACGGAGAAATGTAACCACTGTGGAAGATGTATCGGCAAGTGTCCATTCAAGGCATTTGAGCAGTATACAAACGGCTACCGTATCTATATCGGCGGACGCTGGGGCAAGAAGGTTGCACAGGGACGGTATCTGGACAAGATCTTTACGGACAAAGAGGAAGTACTCAATGTGGTGGAAAAAGCAATCCTTCTCTTCCGCGAGCAGGGAATCACAGGCGAACGCTTCGCCGACACCGTGGCACGGATTGGATTTGAGAATGTCCAGGAACAGCTCCTTGCAGACGATCTTCTCTCCAGAAAGCAGGAAAATCTTACGGCACAGAAGCACTTAAAAGGCGGCGCAACGTGTTAATATAGAGTCTCTGAAGAGGATTTTTTAACGGGAACTTCTCTGGAAAATTTAATGTTTTTGCAGAGAAGTTCCTGAAAAGATACTGCTGATCTGGCGGTGACGCCGTCAGGTGTCATGTCCGTTTACAATCGTCGCATGTTTCCATACATGGCATATCAAAACTCGGGTTGAATGCGTAAAAGTTTTTGGAATTCAGCTGATCCTGGACAGTGCGAAGAGCTTCTCCGAAACGTAGTTATGTAAATAGAAATCAAAATACAATCATCATCTCATCTCCTGGAGGTCTGCGATGGCTTTAAGGGTGAGATGGTGATTGTATTTTTTATTATAAAAGCCACGCGATTGAAAAGAGCGGGGCGATATGTGAATACGAGGTAGGATTGCGAGAGTGCCTCAGGCACGGAGCAATCCGGTGGGCTTTTATGATTGGTGGTGACACTGTCAGGCGTCATATCCGTTTATTGTAAGAATTCAAAATTAATATTTCAGAAACAAAAATCAAACAATACGCAAATAAAACGTTTGTATATTATCCAAAATCGAATTGATGGAGAGTAGGTTACGGAAGGAGGGTAAACCATGGAACGTCTCAAACAGGTCTTACATAAGATGCTGTTTCCAGGAGTGGCGGCAGTCCTTATCAGCGTGCCGATAGCGGCGGTGCTGCTTGTCTACACGTTTGCATTCGGACATGAAAACAGTCCTATTGCATATTTGACCTATATATTTTCTGCATATTCCCTCACGATTCTGTGCGTATGGGTCGCAAAAAATGGCGGAAATGCCAAAAAAGAGATCCAGTCAACCATTCACCAAAATGATCTGGCTCATCGGTATCTGACAGACATTTCGTTTAAGATGCAGGTGTCGCTGTATTTGTCTCTGGGAATCAATATGCTCTATGCAGCAATGAAGCTTTTTTGCGGCGTTTATTACCGATCGGTATGGTTTGGCACACTGGCGGTCTACTATATTATGTTGGCATTGATGAGATTCTTGCTGCTGTATCATTCCAATCGAAATGCGTTTGGGAAGAATATGGTCTCGGAGCTGAAACAGTATCGATTATGTGGTGTGATATTAATGTTGATGAACATTGCTCTGTCCGGTGTTGTGATCCTTGTGGTCAGAAAAAACGAAGGATTTGAGTATGCCGGCTATCTGATTTACGTGATGGCAATGTACGCCTTTTACAATATCATCACGGCGGTGCGGGATGTTGTAAAATACCGGAAATATAAAAGTCCGGTGATGTCGGCGGCAAAGGCAGTCAAGCTGGCAGCAGCGCTGGTATCTATGCTTTCTCTGGAGACTGCCATGCTGACAGAATTTGATGAAGGCAAAGGTCCCGGATTCAGACAGTTGATGACAGCAATCACGGGAGGATGTGTCTGCGTGATGGTGGTTGTGATGGCAGCCTTCATGATTTTATGGTCGACAAAGCAGCTGAAAATATCTAACGAAGAGACGGTTGTGTGAGAAAACGATTATGGAACAAACAGAAAAAAAACAATATGCTTTGGATAACTCTGCAGTGATTCATATGGCATCAAAGAGAAAACATTATACAAATTCGTTCCGGATTTCTGTGACATTGACAGAGCAGGTCTGTCCAGTCATCCTCCAAAAAGCATTGGAACATATCATGGCTCGTTTTCCGACCATCATAGCAGGAATCAAGCGAGGTGACTTTGAATATGAAGTTGTGCCGGTCAATGAACCTCCTGTTGTCTGTCTGGATCAAGAATATCTTGCAGATATGGGGGAAGACACCATTCAAGCTTGTGCGATGCGGATTTTGTACAGAGAGAAAAAAATTTCAGCTGAAATCTTTCATGCTCTGACGGATGGGTATGGAGGGCTTGTCTTTATGCGTGCGCTGATGATGGAATATTTCTGTCTGAAATATGGCATGAATGCCAGGAAAACAGAGAAGGAATGGGCAGAGGAAAGTGGTGATGGCGAAGAAAAAGTGAGAGACGATTTTCTGACCTACGCAGGGACAAAAACAGCACATGTCAATCATCGAAAAGTATACGGCATTCCGGATGAAGGAGGAAAAGAAAAGCCAAAAATCAATGTCATGACAGGAATCTATAGTGTACAGGAAGTTTTAGAGATAGCGCACAGATTTGGGGTCAGTCTCACCACATTTTTGACAGCGGTCATGGCAGCCTCTGTGATCGAGATGGAGAAAAGGAGAAGGGACGAAGAAAATTATGAGACAATCCAAATCATGGTGCCAGTGAATCTGAGAAAGAGATTTCCCAGTGTCTCTGTGCGCAATTTTTCACTCTATGCTCTGCCATATGTGGAGCCATGTGAATTTCAACTGCCGTTTGGCACACTGGTAAAAAAAATTAATGAACGGATGTCGAGGGAGCTTTCAAGAGAACATCTGACCGGTATGATATCCACAAATGTAAAACTACAGAAAATGCGCCTTGTACGCAGCATTCCCTTAAAAGTCAGGGAAGCGCTTCTGCGTTTTTGTTTTCGGTTTTTCGGGGAGCGTAATTCGTGTCTGACACTGTCAAATCTTGGCGAGGTTTCCTTTCCGGATGAGATACAGCGTTATATGGAACGGGTGGAAGTGATTCTCAGTCCGCGCAGAAATGCACCATATAATTGCGGCGTGGTCTCTTATCAGGGGAATCTGTATATCAATTTCAGCCGAAAGGCTGGGAGAAAAGAACTGGAAGAGATTTTCTTTGAGAATCTTGCAGTTTTGGGATGCAGCGGGAAGTTCGAACTGGATGGAAAAGTGCAATAGAAAAATCTATTGCGCTTTTTTAGGGATGATCCTTTTTTGGCTGTCACAGCACAAACAGGTGGAGGTAAAGTTTATGAGAAGAATATTGAAATTCTTACACTCGAGATATTCTCTGGCGGCATTTTGTATTATACTTGAATTTGTACAGATTATGGCGGTATTTGTCGAGCACAGAACAGAGTAAACAGGCACAAAAAGAGTTTGCGAATGCCAGGCAGCGGATACAGCCATACTGGCGGAACTCGAAATGCATGGAACGACTGAAAGAGACAGACAGGGATGCATATGCTCAGGCACATTATCTGCATGAGGTCACAGGGATGTTTTGCTATAGTGGTGGGAATGTAACTTATTATAAAATAGGAGAGGAGTTCCATCAGGCGTTGTTAGAGAATCTGGAGTGCGCACAAAAATTTATTTTTATGGAATATTTTATCATTCAGGATGGTGTGATGTGGGCATCTGTCCATGAGATCCTGAAGAAAAAAGCCGCACAGGGCATAGCGGTTTATTTGATGTATGATGATTTTGGCTGTATGGCAACTTTGCCGGAGCGGTATTACAGACAGATGGAGAAAGAAGGGATTCATTGTATCCCTGCAAATAAATTTACACCGGTTCTGTCTAATATACACAATAACCGTGACCACCGAAAAATTACGGTGATTGATGGGAAAGTGGGCTTTACAGGAGGAATTAATCTCGCAGACGAATACATCAATGCCGTCAGTAAGTACGGACACTGGAAAGACACTGCTGTGAAATTGGAAGGAGAAGCGGTCAAAAATCTGACTGCCTTATTCTGGCTTTACTGGAATATGCAGACTCAAAAACCGATGGAGTATGAATTTGCATGGTATATTGACAATGTTTTGTGCGACGAAAAAGGCGAAGGAGCAGTGATGCCGTATGGCGATGGACCGAAAACATTTTATCCGGAAAGTATCGGAAAAAATGTCTATCTGAACATGATCAATGACGCAAAAAAGTATCTCTACATCACAACACCATATCTCATCTGCGATCATGAGCTTATGAATGCCTTGCGTCTTGCGGCAAAAAAGGGAGTGGATGTCCGCATTATCACACCTCATATTCCAGACAAAAAGGCGATTTTTCTGATGACACGCTCGAGCTATGAAAGACTGATTACAGACGGAGTAAAAATTTATGAGTATACGCCTGGGTTTATCCATGCGAAGAATTTTATATGTGATGACAAATTTGCAACGTGCGGAACCATCAATCTGGATTATCGATCTTTGGTTCATCACTATGAATGTAGCGTGTGGATGTACCATGTGGATTGTATCAAAGATATGAAAGAAGATTTTGAAGAGACGATGAAACAGTCAGAACAGATTGAAAAAACAGGGGCAAAACTGAAAGGGTGGGAGAAAATTTTGGCGGAAGTCATGAAGGTTTTTTCACCATTGCTTTGATTCGGTGATAGCTAGAAAACGGTATGTAAAAGTATGGATGAGATCCTTACTTGGTGGAGGGAATGATATATGTCACGACATTCTTTCTGGGCGGAAAGACTTTTTGTAAACAGACAACTCTCAAGATACGATACAGGGACATATCTGGGTCGGAGAAATCGATATCAAAGTATCTGGCGGAAGTCTGTGCGGCGAGACACGGATTGTCGTGAAAGAAAAAAATTCCGATTCGTATTTTTGAATTAATAAAACAGAAACAAAGTTCAAACGTTGCATAAACAATCGACTGGTATAGTATGGGCATAAATCACAAATCAAAGAAAAGGAGAGACAGCACATGGCAAAATCAAAACTGGCAAAAGCAAATGAGAAAATTGCAGAAGAAGTTGTAGGCGGGTATAAAAAAATTGAAGAAGGAGTAGTGGGAGGCTACAAAAAAATCGAAGAAAGTGCAGTTGGCGGATTCAATAAGATAGCAGACAAATTTGTGGATAACTTTCTGACAAGAGAAGGTGAGTCCGTGGAGGAGGCGAAAGCCAGAATGTCAGCAGAACAGAAGGCAAGAGAGGAAGCCAGTGCAGCACAGAGAGAACAGCGCTCTCAAAAACAGAATGCGATAGTGGAAGAAAACATGAAGAGAACGGAACAGGCTGGCTTAGATGCAAGAAGAAAGGCAGGTATTGAACAATGAAAAAGAGTACATTTGTCGCTATGATCTTAGGCACGATCGGAGGAATTTTGTTTGCGCTGGGAATGTGCATGGCGCTGATTACAGAATGGAATGCTTTCAAACCGGGTGTGATCATGGGCGTGATTGGTCTGGTGGTATTGCTGCTCATGGTTCTTGTCTGGAGAAAAATGGAACATAAGGCTCCGATTCAGGTATCCGGCAAAACCATAGGGGCTTCTCTCATTGGCATTGTAGGTGCATTGCTGTTAGGCGTTGGCATGTGCCTCACAATGGTATGGAGTCATATGGTGATCGGCATTATTATCGGTATCGCAGGAATTGTTGTTCTACTTTGCCTGATCCCTTTCGTAAAGGGCTTGAAATAAGTGCTGGAATGGATTGGTTTCATCGGATGTCATAGGACAATGTTTGATTGAAATAGGATAGAAAAAAGAAATCAGGCTATGACATGTCCTATAAAAAAGAAAATTGCATGGCAAATTTTTGCATAAAACAGGTACATCCGGAACGGACAGATAAGGTGGTACGTGACATAAAAAGAGATCTATATGAGGTTTTCAAGAAATATAAAACATTGAGATGACTGTCGAGAAGGAGGATCGAATATGGATCTTGCAACTGCCATTTATGCAAGACAGTCGATGGATAAAAAAGACAGTATTTCTATTGAAACACAGATTGAAATATGCCACAGAGAGGTGATTTCCGGCGAGAAAATTGTCATTTACCATGACAGAGGATTTTCTGGAAAGAATACGAACCGCCCGGAGTTTATCCGTATGATGGAGGAGATCCAGGCAGGAAGAATCAGAAGAGTGATCGTTTACAAGCTCGACCGCATCAGCAGATCGGTTCTTGATTTTGCCCGAATGATGGAGGAGTTTGGCGAGCATAAAGTGGAGTTTGTCTCCTGCACAGAAAAATTTGATACTTCCACAGCAATGGGGAGAGCGATGCTCAACATAGCGGTTGTGTTTGCACAGCTGGAGCGGGAAACGATACAGGCTCGAGTGACAGACGCCTATTACAGCCGGAGCCACAAGGGTTATTATATGGGAGGCAGGGTGCCATGTGGCTTTCAATTGGAAAATACGGTGATCGATGGCATCCACACTTCAAAATTTGTACCTGATCCTGATGGAGTAGAGCTGGTACGACGGATATATGAAGAGTATGCTAAGCCTGAGGGGACACTTGGAGGGACGATGCGCGCGCTGATGGAAGCGGGATATCAGCCCTCGCCAGGCAAAGCACCGCTGTCAACCGCACGGATTTCTGAAATGATCCGCAATCCGGTCTATGTGAAGGCGGACATAGAGGTTTATCATTTTTTCGCTTCTCAGGGAGCCAGGATTGTGAATCCGGTTGAAGATTTTATCGGCACAAACGGACTGTTCCTCTATAAGGGAATGGACGGGGACAGGAAAAAAAGGAAACAATATGATCTGAAAGACCGGGAGGTTGTGGTGGCACCGCACGAGGGAATCATTGATTCTGATATATGGCTGGTCTGCCGGAGGAAGATCATGAAGAATCGGAAGCTGGCGATGATCCGGAAAGGAAAGCGAAGCTGGCTTACCGGGAAGGTGAAATGCAAAAAATGTGGCTATGCTTACCAGGTGATCCAGTACAACAGAGGAGAGACAGTAAAGCGGTACTTTCGCTGCAGCGGTGCAAGGTATTCGATCAAATGTACAGGGGCTGGAACGACGATTTATGCAGACGAATTGGAAGATTATCTTTTATCAGAGATAAAAAAAGAATTGGAAAAGCTGGGCGATCTGTCTGACGAATGGGAAAAGAGAACAGAGCCGGCATGCAATCGTGATCAAATTCGGATGGCACAGATTGACAGAGAAATCAACACTCTTTTGGAAAAACTCCTTTTCGCGAATGCAACGCTTATGAGGTACATCAACAAACAGGTGGTGGCGCTTGACCTTGAAAAACAAGAGCTGCAGAGAAAAATGGCTGGGTCTGAAACGAGCGAAGCGGCTTCCACAAAGTACAAAATGACCGATTTTTTGAGAAAGTGGGAGGAACTGGCGCTGATTGATAAACAGCGGATAGCAGACATTTTGATTGATCGAATCGAGATCGGGGACAGAGAAATACAGATCTTCTGGAATCTGTAAAAAAACTTTACAGAAGTACGCTTTCTTTCGCCAAATCTCTGATAATGAATGATTTCTCTCGCACGCAGAAAGCGGATCGGGTCTGCAACATCAGGATCTTTTACGAGTCGGAGAATGTTGTCATACGTTGACCGGGCTTTTTGCTCTGCAGCAAGATCTTCGTGCAGGTCAGTGATGGGATCGCCTTTTGACTGAAACTCGCAGGCATTGAAAGGGATTCCGCCCGCCGACTGCGGCCAGATGCCGACCGTGTGATCCACATAGTAAGGGGCAAAGCCAGAAGATTCAATCTCTTCCATGGTCAGATTGCGCGTGAGCTGGTGGACGATCGTAGAAACCATCTCGAGATGTGCCAGCTCTTCTGTACCAATATCGGTTAATACACCCATACAAATGCGGTTTGGCATGGTAAATCTCTGGGAGAGATAGCGCATGGAAGCGCCCATCTCGCCATCGGGACCTCCCGACAGCAAAAGGAGATAGTAAGCGGATATAAAACCTGTACAATCAAGGCAGTTTGATCAAAATTTGATCAAACGCCTTTCTCTGTTTATGGTGCTTTTTTTCTGTCAATGATACACTTATACCAGAAACAGGAAATCAAACACAAAAAAGAAAAACGGAGGTATAGATTATGTATTATTCGAGTGGAAATTATGAAGCGTTTGCACGCCCGGAAAAACCAGAAGGTGTGGATCATAAATCAGCTTATATCATTGGTTCTGGTCTTGCAGCACTGGCAGCAGCGTGCTTTCTTGTCCGTGATGGGCAGATGAAAGGAAATCATGTTCATATTCTGGAAAAAGATTCTATCCCGGGAGGAGCGTGTGACGGTTATCTCTACGAAAACCTCGGGTATGTAATGCGCGGCGGGCGTGAGATGGATAATCATTTTGAGTGCATGTGGGATTTATTCCGCTCAATTCCGTCGATTGAGACTGAGGGAGTGAGCGTTCTGGATGAGTATTATTGGCTGAACAAAAAAGATCCAAATTATTCTCTGATGCGTGCCACCGTCAATCGCGGGGAGGACGCACATACAGACAAAAAGTTTGGTCTGTCTGACAAAGGTGCGCTGGAGATTATGAAATTATTCTTCACACCAGATGAAGAACTGTACAATAAACGCATCGACGAATATTTTGATGAGGAAGTGCTGGAATCGAATTTCTGGCTGTACTGGCGCACAATGTTTGCGTTTGAAAACTGGCATTCCGCCTTGGAGATGAAACTGTATATCAAGCGCTTTATCCATCATGTAGGAGGGCTGCCTGATTTCACAGCATTGCGCTTTACAAAATATAACCAGTATGAATCTATGATTTTACCGATGATCAAATATCTGGAATCATTCGGCGTCCAGTTCCACTACGGTGTCAAAGTGGTCAACGTAGAGTTTGATATCCAAAAAGACAAAAAGATGGCAAAGCGTGTGGAGATCCTCTGTGACGGGAAAAAAGATTTTATCGACCTGACAGAAAACGATCTGATCTTCATCACAAACGGTGGATGTGTAGAAAATTCTTCTCTGGGAAGTCAGAATACGCCAGCACCGTTTAACACAGAGATCAAAGAAGGCGGAGGATGGGATATGTGGCGTAAAATCGCAGCGCAGGATCCGTCTTTCGGACACCCGGACAAATTCTGTCACGATCCGGAGCAGAGCAACTGGATGAGTGCAACGGTCACGACATTGGATGACAAAATTCCGCCATATATTGAAAAAATCTGTAAGAGAGATCCGTTTTCAGGAAAAGTCGTCACCGGAGGTATCGTGACAGCGAAGGATTCCAATTGGCTCTTGAGTTGGACCTTCAACCGCCAGCCGCAGTTCCGCTCTCAGCCAAAAGGACAGCTTGTGGGATGGATTTACGGTCTGTTCAGCGATAAACCGGGAAATTATGTCAAGAAGACGATGCGGGAATGCACTGGAAAAGAAATCTGTATGGAATGGCTGTACCACATGGGAGTTCCGGAGGTGGACATCCCAAAACTTGCCGAGAACAGTGCCAATACCATCCCGTGCATGATGCCGTATATCACCGCATTTTTCATGCCGCGCGAGGCGGGAGACAGACCACAGGTTGTGCCGAAAGGGGCTGTGAATTTCGCTTTTCTCGGGCAATTCGCTGAGACAGAGCGTGACACGATCTTCACGACGGAATATTCGATCCGCACCGGAATGGAGGCAGTCTATACACTGCTCGACATCGACCGGGGTGTTCCGGAAGTGTGGGGCAGTGTGTACGATGTTCGAGATCTGCTCAATGCGACTGTCGCACTGCGGGATGGAAAGAAAGTCACAGATATGGATATGAATCTGTTGGAGAGACTTGCCATCAAAGAGATGCTCAAGAAAATCAAAGGAACCGACATCGAGAAACTTTTGAGGGAACATCATGTGATATGATCCACGCGATAATTTTCCAGAGCACGGCTGATGTCTCCTTGAATTAAGATGCTCAGGCGGTCGACGATACGCTTTGGATCTTCCTTCATGCCATTTCGGATCCAGTCAAGCATAAGTCCGACAAAGGCGAATTTATAGAAATCAGCGATGAATTTTTTGTCTTCTTCTCTGACACTCATGCCGACCGCCTTCTCCTCGACGACTCCGATCAGGAGATCATAAGTCAGACGGTACAGATAAAGCTCCACCTGCTCACGGCTGACAGAGTGATAGACATTCATGATAAAAGGTTTGTTGGCGAGGACGGCATCAAAAATTTGCAGAAATCCCTGTTGCCAGGTATCATACGTTTTTTGACCTTGCAATGCTTTTGAGGCATCCTCCACGCAGGACCATTCAACAAGATCGTAAATATCCTTAAAATGATAGTAGAAGGTCATACGACTGATGCCACAGTCTTCCGTGATATCGTTGATGGTAATTTTATCAAGCGGTTTTCGCAGAAGAAGATTTTTGAGAGATGCTTCCAGTGCGCGTTTGGTTGTTTGAGACATAAAAAACTCCTTTGTGTGATAGATTTCCACTTTACGTGGAAATTTGTGGGCTTTCTATCTTATGGATCTTAACATATGATATCATACGGAAATTGGAAATTCAAGGTAAGTTCACACTGAAAAAATAAAAGTTTGCGTCGAGAAAACGGCGTAAAAACCTATTGACAAACGTCTATGTGATGTCTATAATAATACATAGATAAATTTCTATAGGAGGTGTTTCAAGTGGACGAAAGAAAAACGGCATTGATCTTTAAAGCGTTCTGTGATGAAAATCGTATCCGCATTTTGAAAATGCTCCGAAACGGTGAAAAGTGCGCCTGTAAAATACTTGATGAGCTTAATGTTACTCAGCCAACATTATCTCATCATATGAAGATCCTCTGTGATTCCGGAATTGTGATTGGCCGCAAGGAAGGGAAATGGATGCACTACTCTATTTCGGCGGATGGTGCAAAGGTTGCTGCGGATTTGCTAAAGGAACTAACCACCGTTACAGGCGGAAGCGAAGAGAAGTCGTGTTGTGAAAAGTAAGCCAAGTCAAAACTTTTCTGCGCGACTTCCTTTAAAATCTATAAATAGATATATTTGAATATATTTATGATTGAAAGGGGCTTTTTCATGGAAACGATAAAAACAGCGTGGGATTTCTTTCAAAATGAAATCCTCGGTATGAGGTGGCTGAATCGACTGATGAGTACAATTCTGAATGCTTGTGGCTTAGACACAACAGGCAGGATTGGCGGCAGCGTTCAGTTTTTTATCTATGATACCATTAAAATCATGGTTCTGTTGGGCGTTTTGATTTTGATGATCTCATATATTCAGAGTTATTTTCCGCCTGAGAGGACAAAAAAGATACTCGGAAGATTTCACGGGATTTGGGCAAATATACTTGCCTCTCTGCTCGGAACAGTAACACCGTTTTGCTCCTGTTCATCGATCCCGTTATTTATTGGATTCACAAGTGCAGGACTTCCACTTGGAGTTACCTTCTCGTTCCTCATTTCCTCTCCGATGGTTGATCTCGGAAGCCTTGTACTGTTAATGAGTATTTTCGGGTGGAAGGTAGCAGTCATTTATGTTGCGCTTGGTCTTGTGATTGCCGTTGCGGGCGGTACGCTGATTGAAAAACTGCATCTTGAAAATCAGGTGGAAGAATATATCCGCAGCGGACGGTCACTTGATGTTCCGCAGGAGGAGCTGCATTTCAAAGACCGCTTGAAATATGCGTGGGAGCAGGTCGTTTCCACCGCTAAAAAGGTTGCACCTTATGTCCTGATCGGTGTGGGTATCGGAGCGATCATTCACAACTGGATTCCCGAAGAATTTATCGTAAAAGTTCTCGGTGACAAGAATCCTTTTGGTGTGTTTCTTGCCACAATTGCAGGTGTTCCTATGTACGCTGATATATTTGGTACAATCCCGATCGCAGAAGCCCTGCTTTCAAAAGGTGCATTACTTGGCGTGGTGCTGTCCTTTATGATGGCAGTTACAACGCTTTCTCTGCCGTCAATGATAATGCTGCGCAAAGCGGTAAAACCGAAGCTGCTCGGTATCTTCATTGCAATCTGCACAATAGGAATTATCATTGTAGGCTATGTCTTCAATGTGATACAGCCAATCATTATATAGAAATTGGAGGATAATATGATGTCATTATTTAACTTTGGTAAGAAAAAGGAAGAAGAAAAGAAAACTTCCGTGTGCGCTTGCAACTGCGGCTGTCCTGCAAATGAAATCGATGAAATCACAAATGATTGCTGCTCTGAATCAAAAGAAGGTATTTGCTGCATAAAAGTCTTAGGAGCAGGGTGTAAATCGTGCCATGAGCAGTATGAAAATGCAAAAGAAGCTGTGAAAGCAATGGGATTGTCTGTGGAAGTGGAATATATCACTGATATGCAAAAGGTTATGGAATACGGAGTGATGAGTATGCCAGCCATTGTAGTCAATGAAAAAGTTGTATCTATGGGTAAGGTGCTGAAAGCCATTGATGTAGAAAAATTGCTGCATAAATTAGGCTTCTAGGGGGTATATCGTAATGCTGTTTCTTGTGAAAATAGCGAACAACACGAAAGGATGGTTTGAGAATGAATAAGAAGAAGGTTGCTTTTCTCTGCGTACACAACTCGTGTCGCAGTCAGATTGCAGAAGCACTCGGTAAACATTTACGGGGTCGGGATTTCGTTTTTTACTCTGCCGGCACGGAGACGAAGCCACAGATAAATCAGGATGCTGTTAGGCTGATGAAACAGATTTACGGGATAGATATGGAACAAACGCAGTATAGCAAAACTTTTGATCAAATTCCCACTCCTGATATAGCTATCTCAATGGGCTGTGATGTCGGGTGTCCGTATATCGGCGGAGCTTTTGATGATAACTGGGGGCTTCAAGACCCAACAGGGCAAAGTGATGAAGGGTTTATTGAAGTAATCAAACAGATTGAACAGAAAATAAGAAACTTATATATCAGCGAGATTGACGGTCTGATACAGAAAATCTAGGAAGACAACGCCATTGGAAGATTTATTTCTGAGCGATAGGGTCAGGAGTGTTCTTGGTTTCGGTGCAGAGAAAAAGGGAGAATTCTTCCGGATGGGAGGCGCAGAAAAATTCGATGCGAGTGCAGGCAGATTCAAAGAGCCGGGCTTTGATTGTTTGTTTTTGGGGTGAGGGGAGTGCATCCAGGGCGATGGTCTGTTCGTCTGGAAGAATGAGTTGGGACGGCAATAACACTTTTTCTTTTTGACTTCTCACAAAAGATACCAGAGTTCCTTTTTCTTCCTTCTTTTTTATTCTATGTAGTACAGAGCGCAAAAGAACTGTTTTTTGAACATGAAAAGAAAGGGGATAGAAATAAAATAGAGTGATGAGAGGAGATGAAAAAGGAGTAGCAGATGCAGACAGCAGCAGCGTATGTCCGTGTGTCAACGACGGATCAAATCGAATTTTCTCCAGACAGTCAGATTAAGAAAATCACCGAGTATGCAGACAGCCATAGAATGGTGCTTCCAAAGCAGTATATTTTTCTCGATGAAGGACTCAGCGGAAGGAATGCGCAGAATCGCCCCGCTTTTATGAAAATGATTGGCATGGCAAGACAGAAACCGAGACCGTTTGATGTGATCTTGCTGTGGAAATTTTCACGGTTTGCGAGAAACCGCCAAGATAGTATTTTGTATAAATCAATGCTGCGCAAGGAATGTGGCATTGAGGTGATCTCGATCACAGAGCAGCTTTCGCAGGATCCCACTGCGATCTTGATTGAAGCACTTCTTGAGGCGATGGATGAGTATTACTCCGTTAACCTGGCACAGGAGGTCAGGCGTGGCATGAATGAAAAATTTTCAAGGGGCGGTGTCGTGTCGATCCCGCCCTTTGGCTATAAGATGGGCGAGAATAAATTTGAGCCAGATGAAGAAAAGGCGGCATTGGTCCGTAAGATCTATCAAGATTTTCTGGGCGGGAAATCATGCCGGCAGATTGCAGCGCATCTGAACGAGATGGGGGTGCGCACAAACAGGGGAAATCGTTTCGAGAGCCGAAATATCGAGTATATTTTGGAAAATCCAACTTATACAGGAAAGATGCGCCGCAGTCAAAATGGATCAAACCGTGCAAAACGTTTTTACGGTACAGAGCAAGTAACCATTGTAAATGGTACCCATGAGCCGATCATCCCGGAAGAGATGTTCCAGAAGGCACAAGAGAGGATGCGAAGCAGAAACAAGATGGGCAGATCACACAGAGAGACTTCCGCATCAGGCACAGACTTTATGCTGCGTGGTCTGGTGCGTTGCGGCAGTTGTGGCGCTGTCCTGACACGGACAGAAAAAGGAAAAGCATTGCAGTGCCATAAATATACAAAAGGACAATGCCATGACAGTCACTATGTCAGGATAGAACAGATCCAACAGATGGTGCTCGCCAAAATAGAGGAGGATCTGGCAGAGGAGGACGGGCGAGAAGAGATCAGAGCAGAACTTTGTCTGAAAGACGGCAAAAAAAAGAAAGAAAAAGTCTCGATTCAGTGGAGCAGCCTCATCAAAATCCTGAAATCCGAAAGCGCCAGTGAAAGGCAAAAAAATGAGATTTTGCGCTGTTTTGTCGATAAAATTGTATTTGACAGAAAAAAGGAGACGATTCAGATCTACTATTATCTGTAAAAAGCAATTTCTTGACTTAGAGTTTCTCTTATGCTAAAATGAATAAAACAAAAAAGTGGGGAGCTTGTGGAAACAGGCTGAGAGTAAGCTGTATCGCTTTGACCCATAACCTGATTTGGATAATGCCAACGTAGGGATGCTTTGATAGACTGCGAGATGCGATTTTGGCATTTTGCAGTTTTTTCTTTTTGACCCTTAAAATCACGGAGGAAAAGTCCAAGAGGGCGAAACAGCCAGAAAATATAGATATCATTTGGACTGAAAGTGCAAGGAGGAAAAATATGGAAAATTATACAACACAGATGGATGCGGCGAGAAAAGGGATTGTGACCCCTCAGATGCAGATTGTCGCTGAGAAGGAAAAATTTGATGTAGAAGAGCTGCGCGAACTGATCGCAAAGGGAGAAGTGATCATTCCGTGCAATAAAAAGCATACTTCCATCCACCCGAGCGGTGTGGGCGCTAAGCTGACAACAAAAATCAACGTAAACTTAGGAGTGTCCCGTGACTGGAAAGATGTAAATATGGAATACGAGAAAGTTCGCTCGGCAGTGGAGATGGGGGCAGAAGCCATCATGGATTTGAGTTCCTACGGTGACACGAGAAGCTTCCGCAGAAAGCTGACAGAGGAGTGTCCAGCTATGATCGGAACGGTTCCGATCTACGACGCGGTGGTATATTACCACAAAGCGCTTGGCAAGATCACCTCGGAAGAGTGGATCGACATTGTGCGCATGCATGCGGAGGATGGAGTGGACTTTATGACCATCCACTGTGGAATGAACCGTGCAACGGCGGCGCGTTTTAAAGAGAACAAGCGTCTGATGAATATTGTCTCCAGAGGCGGATCGATTATGTTTGCGTGGATGGAGATGACAGGAAAGGAAAATCCATTCTATGAGCATTTTGATGAGATCCTTGATATCTGCCGTGAGTATGATATTACGCTGAGTCTGGGGGATGCGTGCCGTCCTGGCTGTATCGCAGATGCCACAGACACAGCTCAGATCGAGGAGCTGATCACGCTGGGAGAGCTGACAAAACGCGCATGGGCAAAAGATGTGCAGGTGATGATTGAGGGACCGGGACATATGCCGATGAACCAGATCGCGGCAAATATGGAGATCCAGAAGACACTGTGCCACGGCGCGCCATTCTATGTGTTAGGACCTCTGGTGACAGACGTAGCTCCGGGATACGATCACATCACTTCAGCAATCGGAGGAGCCATCGCAGCAGCATCAGGTGCAGCATTTTTGTGCTATGTGACACCGGCAGAGCATCTGCGCCTGCCAAACGCCGCTGATGTAAAAGAAGGAATCATCGCGGCAAAGATCGCTGCTCATGCCGCTGACATCGCAAAGGGCGTGAAAGGTGCAGCAGACTGGGATTACAAGATGAGCGAGGCGAGAAAACGCCTTGACTGGGAGGCAATGTTTGCTCTGAGCATGGATCCGGAGAAGGCACGCCGCTACCGCGCCGAGGCAAAACCAGAGAAAGAGGACACCTGCAGTATGTGCGGAAACTTCTGTGCAGTAAAAAATACGAACCGTATTTTGGACGGAGAGATCGTCACCATCTTCGATGAATGATAGAGATTTCTATCTCTCTTTGCAGTTGGGACCTCCGTACTGCGTGAGAATAATCTGGGCGATTTTTGCGTTCGGAGTTTTGATATTTACAGGATATTGTAATCTTTTTTCATAGTTCCACATAGATTAATAACAACCTCCTTCCCAGGGCCACGGCTGCTGCACCCATTCCCAGGAGCGGCTTGCACTGTCGAGCGCAGTATCGACGGTCAGAGGACCATACAGCATCGCATACTGCCTCAGAGCGGTAGTTCGCTTCTCGGCGTTTTCGCGGTAAAAAGCCATCGCTTTTTCGTCGTCAGGGTGGGTGTCGAGGTAGAGTAAAAGATCATTCACAGCAAAGCTGACTTCATTGATATACTGCATCAGTTGAGCGCGGGAAAGATTTTGAAGAGAGGAGGAGCAGGAAGGAGAAGGTGTGGTATTCCTCTCTGGCATACTTCTCTGGCAGCTGCAGTTTGCAGCTGTCCTCTGTGTGGGACGCTGAGCGCTGTAATTCATACGCATTTTCCCCCTTTCCGCTTTCCACAGAACGGAAGACAAAGTTCAGGGAAAATCGTTCCCACTTGCAATGCTTTGTCGAGGCGGAAGGTTTTTCCAAATGATTGCATCGGGACATAAGCCATGGCAAGCGGGAGTTGGGACAGCTCCATCTGGTCAAAAGAGCGGGAGCGGTCACATCCGCAGTTTGATGAATAGTTCATAGGAACTCCTCTGAAAAAGAATTTACTATATGGTATGTTTTTTTAAGAAATGATGTGAAAGAAAGATTCTATATTTCTATTTTGACTTTTTTGTGGTATGATGAAACAACATGGAGAAAAATCCGAGAAAGGATATGACGAAAAATGTCAGAATGGATGAAAAAAACGAAAAAGAAGATAGTGCTGTGGGTGGACACCATCAAGGATACCTTGGGAGATTGGATTGTCGTGAAAGCAGACTATTACGACTACAACTTGCTGCTGGTCATCATTCTGCTCAACTGCTTTGGACTTTTGATGCTGTACAGCACGAGTGCTTACCGCGCGCAGGCAGACATGGAGTCGGACATGTTTTACTTCAAAAAGCAGTTTTTGATTTTTCTTGGCAGTCTTGTGCTTGTGGCGGTCTTGTCCGTGGTAGATTACCACAAATATATGAAGTGGGTGGTTCCGCTTTACATTGCCTCAAATGTGCTGCTCGTCGCCACGAAGTTGATCGGGCGGGAAGTGAACGGGGCAAAACGGTGGATCTATATCGGACCGATCTCATTTCAGCCGGCGGAACTGGCAAAGCTGGCGACCATTCTGTTCTTGGCTGTCGTGATCGTCAAGGTCGGGTATCTGATGGATGGCTTGAAAGCTCCGGCGATCGTGATGGCATGTGGGGCAGTGCCGTCACTGTTTACGTATGTGTTCACAAAGAATCTGAGCACAGCGCTGATCATCGCCGGGATCACAGTGATGATGGTTTTCGTGGCACATCCGAAGACCGCTCCGTTTGTCGGATTTGCGGCCGCAGTGGTGGCACTTGCAGCTGTATTAGTGGCGGTGATCGCGGCGACGATGGATGTGGGCGAAGGGACATTCCGAATAACGCGTATCCTAGTGTGGCTGAATCCGGAAAATTATATGTCGGGCGATGGGTATCAGATCATGCAGGCACTGTATGCGATTGGCTCCGGAGGGTTCTTTGGAAAAGGACTTGGAAACAGCACGCAGAAGCTGCAAGCACTGCCAGAGTCACAAAATGATATGATTTTTTCCATTATCTGTGAGGAGCTGGGATTGTTTGGGGCGCTGATCGTGACGATTTTGTTTGCGTTTTTGCTGTATCGTCTCATGTTCATCGCCAAGAATGCACCGGATCTTTTGGGATCTCTGATTGCAGTGGGGATTTTTGCTCACATCGCACTGCAGGTCGTCTTAAACATGGCGGTTGTGACAAATGCGATCCCTACAACGGGAGTGACGCTTCCTTTCATCAGCTACGGGGGAACCTCGCTGTTGTTTTTGATGGCGGAGATGGGAATTGCGCTCGGGATATCGAGGCAGATTCGATTAAAAAATTAAAGAAATATCTGCTTTCTGGCAGGGAGCGAAAGGATATTTTCTGGAAAAACGGGAAAAGGTTTTTTGGAAAATGTTCTTTCGCTTTTTTTGTGTCATCGGACAGTATCTCGTGTTCTTTTATGATCCAGAAAAGCCCTCTGCGCAGCGAATCGTGTTCGCTGAAATGGTGGCGGCGAAGAAATATTGGAAAAAGGGTATTGACAAATAGAGAGAACAACCATATACTTTGAATATCAAAATATTTGAAATTTGAAATATTTGAAATAAATAAGAAATAAAGGAGAAATTTAAAATGTTAGAGAAAATAAAAGAAATGATTGCAGAGCAGTTAAATTGTGAGGCAGTTACGATCACAGAGGAGACTTCTTTTAAGGAAGATTTAGGAGCAGATTCTCTGGATTTATTTGAGTTAGTGATGGCTCTGGAAGACGAGTACGGAGTAGAAATTCCAGCAGATGATCTGACAGAACTGACAACGGTCGGCAGTGTGATGAAATATCTGGAACAGAAACTTTCATAAATAGAAGTGCTGTACCTACCGGTACAGCGGCAGAATGGAGATTGAGATGAAGAGAGTCGCATTTGTATTTCCTGGGCAGGGTGCCCAGTATGTAGGAATGGGAAAAGATTTTTATGAGCAGATTCCGGAATGTAAGGAAGTATTTTCACTGGCTTCCAAGGTGACAGGACTGGATCTGCCAAAACTTTGTTTTGAGGAAAATGAAGAACTTTCGGTCACAGAGTACACACAGATTGCGATGCTGACGGTGGAGGCAGCGATTTTCTGTGCGTTAAAGAACAGAGGGATTGTCTCTGATGTGAATGCAGGTCTCAGCCTGGGAGAGTACGGCGCGCTGATCGCTTCAGAGGTGTTTGATCTTGCCGATGCTTTTCGTGTGGTGCGCAAGAGAGGAATCTTTATGCAGGAAGCAGTGCCGCACGGCGGAGCAATGATGGCAGTCTTGGGCATGGATGTCGAAAAGATCGAGCAGATCTGTGCAGATACCAAAGGAGTGGTGTCGGTGGCAAATTACAATTGTCCAGGACAGACGGTGATCACCGGAGAAGAAGAGGCAGTAAAACGCGCGTCAGAGGCGATGAAAGAGGCAGGGGCGAGAAGATGCATCCCGCTCAATGTAAGCGGACCGTTCCACTCAGCAATGCTTGCAGGCGCAGGTGCAGCCCTGGGCGAAGTGCTCGATACCGTGGCGATTCATCAGATCAAGACACCGTACCTCACAAATGTGACGGCAGATTATGTAAAAAGCCCAGATGAAGTCAAAGGGCTGCTGATGAAGCAGGTTTCTTCCTCTGTTTTGTGGCAGCAAAGTGTGGAGAGGATGATTGCAGACGGAGTGGACACGTTCGTTGAGATCGGATCTGGAAAAACTTTGACCGGATTCCTTAAAAAGATCGACCGCAGTGTGACGGGGATCAACGTAGAAAAAATGGAAGACTTTGAGAAAGTGATTGCCATGTGGCAAAAGGAGGGGCGTCTATGATGGAAGGAAAAGTGGCACTGGTGACAGGCGCCGGACGTGGAATCGGAAAAGCGATTGCACTGGCACTTGCAGCGCAGGGAGCATTTGTGATTGTCAATTACAATGGCTCAAGAGAGAGAGCAGAAGAAGTAGTCAGACAGATCAAAGAGCAAGGCGGTGACAGTGTCAGCTATCAGTGCAACGTCGCCAGCTTTTCAGAGACAGAAGCGATGATCAAGGATCTGATCAAGACATACCAGAGAATTGATATCCTGGTCAACAATGCGGGGATTACGAGAGACAACCTGATCATGAAGATGAGTGAGGAAGATTTTGACCGCGTGCTGGAGACAAATTTAAAAGGGACATTCAACACGATCCGCCATGTGAGCAGACAGATGATTAAGCAGAGAGCAGGAAAAATCGTCAACATTGCCTCCGTCTCCGGCGTCCTTGGCAATGCCGGTCAGGCAAATTATGCGGCATCAAAAGCGGGCGTGATCGGTCTGACAAAGACGATGGCAAGAGAGCTTGCCTCAAGAGGAATCACTGTCAATGCGGTGGCACCGGGCTTTGTGAACACAGAAATGACTGAGGTGCTGGCAGAGAGCATCAAAGAGCAGGTGACAGGTCAGATTCCTCTGAGACGATTTGGAGAGGCAGAAGAGATCGCACAGGCAGTTGTATTTTTGGCGTCGGACGCAGCAAGCTACATCACAGGACAGGTGCTCTGTGTGGACGGCGGCATGGCGATGTAGGAGGAGAATCAGATGAGAAGAGTAGTAGTGACAGGGATGGGAGCGATCACTCCGATTGGACTGGATGTGGAGAGCTTCTGGAATGGATTAAAGGAAAAAAAGATAGGATTTGGCGAAATCACTCACTTTGATGCCTCCGAGTACAAAGCAAAGCTGGCAGCAGAGGTCAAGGGCTTTGTCGGAAAAGACTACATGGATTTTAAGGCTGCAAAGCGAATGGAGCTGTTCTGCCAGTATGCGGTGGCAGCGGCGAAAGAGGCTTTAGAGCAGTCTGGGCTTGATATGGAGCAGGAAGATCCGTACCGTGTTGGATGCTCGATTGGATCTGGAATCGGAAGCCTCCAGGCAGTAGAGCGAGAGCATACGAAGCTTCTCGAAAAAGGACCAAACAGGGTGAACCCTTTGCTGGTTCCTATGATGATCAGCAACATGGCGGCTGGAAACGTATCGATCCAGTTTGGATTGAAGGGAAAGAGCTTGAATGTGGTGACGGCGTGTGCGACAGGAACCCATTCGATTGGGGAAGCGTACCGTTCTATCCAGACAAACGATGCGGATGTGATGGTGGCAGGCGGAACGGAGGCGGCAGTCACTCCGATTGGAATCGCCGGTTTCGCAGCGCTTACGGCACTGTCTTCTTCCACTGACCCAGAACGCTGCTCCATCCCGTTTGACCGCGACAGAGATGGCTTTGTGATGGGAGAAGGGGCAGGAATCGTTGTCTTAGAAGAGCTGGAACATGCAAAGAGAAGAGGCGCAAAGATTCTCGCAGAAGTGGTTGGATACGGAGCGACAAGTGACGCATACCACATCACTTCCCCGGCAGAGGATGGCATGGGAGCAGCAAAAGCGATGGAGTACGCAGTCGCAGAGGCAGGAGTAGATAAGAGCGAAATCTTGTATATCAATGCGCACGGCACAAGTACACACCACAATGATCTCTTCGAGACAAGAGCAATCAAGCAGGCTTTTGGAGATCACGCCTACAAGATGAAGATCAATTCGACAAAATCGATGATTGGTCATCTGTTAGGAGCCGCAGGAGCGGTGGAAGTGATCGCCTGCATCAAATCACTGCAGGAAGGATATCTCCATGCGACAGCAGGTCTTGAGCACCCGGACGAGGAGCTGGATCTCGATTACATTCAGGGAGAAGGCGTAGAAATGCCGATTCAGTATGCACTGAGCAATTCCCTTGGATTTGGTGGACATAATGCGAGCATTTTGCTCAAAAAATATGAGGGGTAAAAAGCGATGGAATACGAACAGTTAATCAACTTAATCAAGACCGTCTCTGCGTCCTCTCTGAGTGCGTTTGAGATGGAGGATGGCGACTTAAAAATTTGCATGGAGAAAAATGTGCAGGGACAGGTGATCGTCCAGAATCCGCAGACGGTCCTGGAGGCGAAACCTGAGGAGGAGAAAAAGGAAGAAACAATAGAAGGAAATGTAGTAAAGGCACCTCTGGTTGGAACCTTCTATGCTTCCTCCTCACCGGAAGGTGAGCCGTTTGTCAAAGTCGGGGATGTCGTGAGGAAAGGACAGACTCTTGGAATCATTGAGGCGATGAAGCTGATGAATGAGATCGAGTCCGAGTTTGATGGAACCGTGGAGGCGATCCTGATCGAAAACGGAAACATGGTAGAATATGGACAGTCCCTGTTTGTGATTCGCCCGTAAGCGCTCTGCCTGCGGCTGGCATGGCAGACAGGAGAGATAAGAGAGTCACAGAAAGATGGAGTTTTCCGCCTTACACGCGCAAAGCGTGAGAGGGCGGGGCAGGAGGTAAGAAATGAAATTATCAACGAAAGAGATTATGGAGATTATTCCTCACAGACAGCCGTTTTTGCTGATTGACACGATCGAAGAGTTGGAGCCTGGGAAACGTGGCGTGGGAAGAAAATGCGTGACGTACAATGAGCCGTTTTTTGGCGGTCATTTTCCAGGAGAACCGGTCATGCCGGGCGTGCTGATCGTGGAGGCATTGGCACAGGTTGGTGCGGTTGTGATTTTAAGCTGCCCTGAATTCAAGGGAAAGACAGCGTATTTTGGTGCAATCAATTCAGCGAAGTTTAAAAGAAAGATTGTGCCGGGTGATGTGCTGACGCTGGAAGTAGAGATGATCAAGCAAAAAGGACCGATCGGTGTCGGCAAGGCGACAGCGACAGTGGATGGAGCGCTTGCTGTCTCGGCAGAGCTGACGTTTGCGATTGGCTGACAAAACAGGAGGAAGAGATGTTTCAGAAGATTTTGATTGCAAACAGAGGGGAAATCGCAGTGCGGATTATCCGCGCATGCCGTGAGATGGGGATCAAGACCGTCGCTGTGTACTCCGAGGCAGACAGAGAGGCGCTGCACGCACAACTTGCGGATGAGGCGATCTGCATTGGCCCGGCGTCTTCTCTGGAGAGTTATCTGAATATGGAGCAGATTCTGAGTGCGACGATCGCGACGAAAGCTGACGCGATTCATCCTGGATTTGGATTTTTGTCAGAAAACAGCAAGTTTGCTCAGATGTGCCAGAAATGTAATATCACCTTCATCGGTCCGTCCGCAGAGATGATGGAGCGGATGGGAAATAAGTCGGAGGCGCGAAAGACCATGATGGCGGCGAAAGTTCCCGTTGTCCCGGGGACAAAAGAGCCAGTCTATGACGCCGAAGAGGGCAAGAAGATCGCGGATGAGATGGGATATCCAGTGATGATCAAAGCTTCCTCGGGCGGTGGCGGCAAAGGAATGCGCATCTGTGAGCGGGCAGAAGAGTTCTGTGAAAATTTCTGCACGGCGCAGATGGAATCTGTGCGCGCATTCAATGACAACACGATGTACATTGAAAAGTATATCGCTCACCCAAGACATATCGAGTTTCAGATTCTCGCCGATAAGTTTGGAAATGTGGTTCAGCTCGGAGAGAGAGATTGCTCGATCCAGAGACACCATCAAAAAGTTCTGGAAGAGTCGCCTTCCTGCGCACTGAGCGAAGAGCTGAGAAAGAATATGGGAGACGCAGCCGTCCATGCGGCGAAGGCAGCAGGGTACGAGAATGCGGGAACCGTTGAATTTTTGCTCGATGAGACAGGAAATTTTTATTTTATTGAGATGAATACAAGAATTCAGGTGGAGCATCCGGTCACAGAGATGGTTTCCGGGATTGACATGATCAAAGAGCAGATTCGCATTGCAGCGGGATATCCGCTCGACAAAAAACAGGAAGACATCAAACTGCAAGGTCATGCGATCGAGTGCAGAATCAATGCGGAAGATCCAAAAAGAAATTTTATGCCGTGTCCGGGTGTCATTGAAGAGCTTCATCTGCCGGGTGGTTTTGGCGTGCGAGTGGACACCGCCGTGTATCAGGGGTATGAGATCCCGCCATTTTATGATTCGATGATCGCCAAGGTCATCGTACATGACAAGGACAGAGCCTCAGCAATCAATAAGATGAGAAGCGCACTTGGAGAGCTGATTTTGGAAGGCGTTGTGACAAACATTGATTTTCAGTATGAGATTTTGAACAACAAAGATTTTCAGGAGGGAAAAACTTCCACTGATTTTATCCCGGAGCACTTTCCGGTGGAAGGGTAAATCGATTTTTGACCTGAGAAGAATGACAAGGATGGAAGAGACAGAAGGATCATTTGACGAGAGTGAGGATGGAAGATGGCAAAGTTAAAAAATTTGTTTAAAAAGACAAATTATATTTCGATTGGACACAGCACACCAGAGAGAGAAGAGCCAAAAGCGCCGGCTGTCCCGGAGGGAATGTGGGTCAAGTGTCCACATTGCGGCGAGCTTTTATATAAGGAAGATGTCCGGGAAAATTTTTATGTCTGTCCGAAATGTCAGGGATATTTTCGCATCAAGACAAAGACAAGAATCCGCATGATCGCAGATGCCGGAAGCTTTGAGCCATGGTTCGAAGATCTGGAGGAGAAAAATCCGCTTCAATATCCGGGATATGAAGAAAAACTGGAAGAACTGAGAGAAAAGACACATTTAAAAGAAGCTGTCACGATCGGAAAGTGTAAGATTGAGGGCGAGGAGGCAGTGCTCGGCGTGTGCGATGCCAGATTTTTGATGGCAAGTATGGGATACGTCGTGGGAGAAAAGATCACAAGGGCGGTTGAGCGGGCGACAAAGCTTCGCCTTCCAGTCATTTTGTTCTGCTGTTCCGGAGGGGCGAGAATGCAGGAAGGGATCGTCTCCCTGATGCAGATGGCAAAGACCTCAGCGGCACTGAAACGCCACAGCGATGCTGGACTTCTCTATATCCCAGTCCTGACAGACCCGACGACGGGAGGCGTGACGGCAAGTTTTGCGATGCTGGGCGATGTGATACTGGCAGAGCCAGGCGCCTTGATAGGTTTTGCAGGACCGCGTGTGATTGAACAGACGACAGGAGAAAAATTGCCGGAAGGATTCCAGAGGGCAGAGTTCCTTCTGGAAAAGGGAATGATTGACGGGATTGTAAAACGAAGTGAGCTGAGACATACACTGAGCACACTGATTCAATTTCACAAGCGGGATTACCGTTCCATCGCTTTTGAAAAAGAGAGTGGAAAAGACAGAAGGACAGAAACAAAAAAAGACTTGGAAAAACCAGAGATTTCGGCGTGGGAGCATGTAGAGATTTCAAGAAGTGCGACACGACCGACGAGTCTCGATTATATAGATCAGATTTTTACCGATTTTGTGGAACTGCACGGAGATCGTGCCTACCGCGATGACGGCGCTGTAGTCGGCGGAATCGCAATGCTGGACGGACAGCCGGTGACGGTGATCGGTCAGCAGAAAGGGAAGAGTACAAAAGAAAATCTGGTGCGCAGCTTTGGAATGGTCTCGCCGGAAGGCTACCGCAAAGCATTGCGCCTGATGAAGCAGGCGGAGAAATTTGAGCGCCCGGTGATTTGCTTTGTGGACACCCCGGGGGCAGCGTGTGGAATCGGAGCGGAGGAGCGCGGACAGGGTGAGGCGATCGCGCGCAATCTGGCTGAGATGGCTGGACTGAAGGTGCCGGTTTTGAGCATTTTAATCGGAGAGGGCGGCAGCGGAGGAGCGCTGGCGCTGGCGGTCGCAAATGAAGTCTGGATGATGGAGAATGCGACGTACTCGATCTTATCGCCGGAAGGCTTCGCATCGATCCTGTGGAAAGACGGAAAGAGAGCAAAGGAAGCATCAGAGGTGATGAAGATCACGGCGAAGGATTTAAAAGAACTTGGAATTGTTGAGCAGGTGATCGAGGAGAGAGAGCCTGCCGATCAGGAGAATCTCCCTAAGATCGCAGAGGAGATGAAACGGTCGATGAAAAAGTTCTTGTGGGAATCTGCGAAAAAGACGGGAAGACAGCTGGAAGAAGAGCGATATGAGAGATTCCGCGGAATGTGAGCGCAGAGTCTTCAAAGAAATGGAGGATCGATCGTATGGAGATAAAACCATTACAGATAGGAGAGCTGATGGCACGAGTGCCAGTGATACAAGGAGGTATGGGTGTCGGGATCAGCTTGTCGAACCTTGCAGGGAGCGTTGCCTCCTGCGGCGGTGTCGGTGTGATTTCCTCCGCGCAGATCGGATTTCGCGATCCGGATTTTTTTAAAAATCCTCTGGAGACGAATCTGAGAGTGCTGGGGAATGAGATCCGCAAGGCGAAGGAACTTGCAAAAGGCGGAATCATTGGTGTCAACATTATGGTGGTCACGCAGAAGTATGAACAGTATGTCAGGGAAGCAGTCAAAGCCGGGGCAGACTTGATTATATCGGGCGCCGGACTGCCGACGATGCTGCCGGAATTGGTCGAGGGTGCGAAGACGAAGATCGCACCGATCGTCTCCACAGTAAAGGCGGCATCGGTGATCTGCAAGATGTGGGATCGAAAATATAAGAGGGTGCCAGATCTGGTGGTGATTGAAGGACCAAAAGCGGGAGGGCATCTGGGATTTCACGAGGAAGAGCTGGGACGATACACGAAAGAGGAGTATGAAAAAGAAATTCTGGGGATCTTTGACGTAGTGCGAGAGTATGCCAGAAAGTATGGAAAGAAAATTCCGGTAGTGGTGGCAGGTGGAATTTTTGACCGGGCAGATTTCTTACATGCGCTGGAGTTGGGAGCAGACGGTGTGCAGATGGGGACACGGTTTGTGACAACGTACGAGTGTGACGCGGACGACGCGTACAAGCAGACGTATCTCGATGCGAAGAAGGAAGATATCCAGATCGTGAAAAGTCCAGTCGGAATGCCGGGCAGAGCTATCTGCAACGCTTTTATCGAGGAGAGAAAAAAAGCAAGAGAGAAGATCGATCACTGCTTTCAGTGCATCAAGACCTGCAATCCGAAAGAAACCCCTTACTGCATCACGAAGGCATTGATCCATGCGGCGAAGGGCGATGTGGATCATGGATTGCTTTTCTGCGGCGCCAATGCATACCGCTGTCAGAAGATTGAACATGTCAGTGATATCTTGGATGAACTGACAGGGAAAGAAACATCTGTGACGATGGCGTAGCGTCATCAGCCATGATCTGACACAAACAAAATTGCGATGGATACAGAAAATCTGTTGTCAATTTGAAAATTTTATGCTACATTTAGATAAGATTCAACCAGCAGGGAAGTCTTCCGGTTTTCGGGATACTTCCTTTGCATGTTATAAAACATTTTTTGTGAAATACTATGCATGAGTTGAAACAACATGATAAAGGAGTCTGCGATATGGCAAAAGTAAGAACAAGATTTGCGCCAAGCCCTACGGGAAGGATGCATGTAGGAAATTTGAGAACAGCGTTGTATGCCTACCTGATTGCAAAGCATGAGGGCGGAGATTTTATGCTTCGTATTGAAGATACGGATCAGGAGCGTTTTATGGAAGGCGCTCTGGATATTATCTATAGAACACTGGAAAAGACAGGACTGGTTCACGACGAGGGACCGGACAAGGACGGAGGAGTCGGTCCATATGTACAGAGCGAGCGCCAGGCTCAGGGCATCTACCTGAAATATGCGAAGATGCTGATTGAGAAAGGCGAGGCGTATTACTGCTTCTGCGACAAGGAGAGACTTGAGAGCCTCAAACAGGAAGTTGCGGGAAAAGAGATTGTGGTATATGACAAACATTGCCTCCACCTCTCCAAAGAGGAGATTGAGGAGAAATTAAATGCGGGCGTTCCGTACGTGATCCGCCAGAATGTTCCACAGGAAGGCACAACAAAATTTGTGGATGAAATCTACGGCGAGATCGAAGTGCCGAATGCAGAGCTGGACGACATGATCCTGATCAAATCCGATGGATATCCGACCTACAATTTTGCCAACGTGGTGGATGACCATCTGATGGGAATCACACATGTGGTCAGAGGAAACGAGTATCTGTCCTCTGCACCGAAATACAACCGTCTGTATGCGGCATTCGGATGGGACGTTCCAGTCTATATCCACTGTCCGCTGATCACGAACGAAGAGCATCAGAAGCTGAGCAAGAGAAGCGGTCACTCTTCGTATGAAGATCTGCTGGATCAGGGATTTGTCAGCGAGGCGATCGTCAACTATGTGGCGCTGCTTGGATGGAGCCCGCAGGAGAACCGGGAGATCTTTTCTCTGGAAGAGCTGGTGAAAGTGTTCGACTATCACCACATCAGCAAATCACCGGCTGTCTTTGACGTCCAGAAATTGAAATGGATGAACGGTGAGTACATCAAGGCGATGGACTTTGAGAAATTCTACGAGATGGCACTGCCTTACTTAAAACAGGCGATCACAAAAGATCTCGATCTGAGAAAGATTGCTGAGATGGTGAAGACAAGAATCGAGGTCTTCCCGGATATCATAGAGATGGTAGATTTCTTCGAGAAACTGCCAGAGTATGACATCTCCATGTATGCTCACAAGAAGATGAAGACGACACCAGAGTCTTCCCTGGAAGTGTTAAAAGAGCTGCTGCCGATCTTTGAGGCGCAGGAGGATTACAGCAACGATGCGCTGTATGAGACACTGAGAAAATATGTGGAAGAAAAAGGATGCAAAAATGGCTATGCGATGTGGCCAGTGCGCACGGCGGTCTCCGGAAAACAGATGACACCGGCAGGTGCTACCGAGATCATGGAGATCATCGGAAAAGAAGAATCCATCGCACGCATCAAAAAAGCAATCGAAAAATTAAGTGCAGGTGTATAAATGGCATTTAGCAAAGCACAGTCTCGAGCGATCGCTCACGGAACAGGTCCCATGCTAATCCTGGCGGGACCTGGATCCGGAAAAACCCTGGTCATCACAAACCGGACAAAATATCTGATTGAGGAAGGCGGCGCAGATCCGTCTAAAATTCTTGTGATCACATTCACAAAGGCAGCGGCAAAGGAAATGCGCGAGCGTTTCTTTCGGATGACGGGCGAAAAACGATATCCCGTCACCTTCGGAACCTTCCACGCTGTCTTTTTTGCGATTCTGCGCCATGCCTACCACTACACGGCGGACAACATCGTGCGTGAAGAGCAGAAACGCCAGTTCCTGCAGGAAATTCTGGAAAAGACAGATTTGGAGCCGGAGGATTGGCAGGAGTTGATCACAAATGTGATCGCAGAGATCAGCAAAGTGAAAAACGAGCAGATTGATCTGAAATATTACTATTCCACGAGCTGTGCCGCCAGCCTGTTCCGCGAGATTTATCAAAACTACGAAAAGATATTACACAGAAAAAGATTATTGGATTTCGATGATATGCTGCTGGACTGTTACCAGCTTTTGCGAGAGCGGAGCGATATTTTAAGCGGATGGCAGAAATGTTTTGCGTATATTTTAATCGATGAAGTCCAGGATATGAATCGTCTTCAGTACGAGATCATGCGTATGCTCGCACTTCCCCAGAACAATCTGTTTCTGGTGGGCGATGATGACCAGTCGATCTACCGATTCCGCGGGGCAAAGCCGGAGATCATGTTCCAGTTTACAAAAGATTATCCGGACGCCGAGACCATCCTGCTCGATCAGAATTTCCGCTCGACCAAAAATATCGTCACAGCATCGCTGGAGATGATCAGCCAGAATCAGAAACGATTTTCTAAGGAAATCGTCACTGAAAACGAGGAGGGCGATCCGGTCGACCGCCAGATCTTCCAGAATCCGTCGCAGGAGACAAAATGGATCGCACAGCAGATCAAAAAAACGATCGAGGCGGGCGGAGCATACCGCGATATTGCCGTCTTGTTCCGCACAAACACAGGAGCACAGATGATGACAGAGCGATTGATGGAGTACAACATCCCCTTCACGATGAAAGATGCGATGCCGAACGTGTACGACCACTGGATCGCGCGAGATTTGTTTTCTTATCTGAAAATTGCGTCAGGGTCGAGAGAGCGGCGGGAATTTCTGCGCATCATCAATCGCCCTAACCGCTATATCAGCCGGGAATGTCTCGACACGCCACTGTTTTCCTTCGATCGCCTTCGCGCCTACTATGAAGAAAAACCGTGGATGATTGAGCGAATCGACCAGATGGAAGAGGAGATTGCGTGGATCGGCAAGCTGCCGCCCTACGCCGCGATCAACTACATTCGCAGAGGGATCGGATACGATGCATATCTGTCAGAGTATGCCAAAGACCATCACCTGAAAGAGGAAGATCTTTTCGAACTTCTCGATGAGATCCAGGACAGCGCAAAGGAATACAAAGAATGCGATTCCTGGTTTCGCCATGTCGAAGCATACAAAGAAGAGCTGGCAAAGCAGGTGCAGAAGCGCCAGCAGTCAGCAGAAAATGCAGTCCACATCCTGACCTTCCACGGTGCGAAAGGGCTGGAATTTAAAGAAGTATATCTGCCGGATTTAAACGACAGCGTTGTCCCTTATAAAAAAGCAATTTTAGACGAAGACATCCAGGAAGAGCGCAGAATGCTGTACGTAGCGATGACACGGGCGATGGAGAAACTTCATCTATGTGCGACAAAAGAACGATACGGAAAAAAGGCAGCAGTCTCGAGATTTTTGGTGTAAAAATCGCCGCGGAGAGGCATCATGCTGGGAAATATCCAGTTACGGTCTATAGACAGATGCCACATCTGCCGATGAAATTATTAGAAATAACGATGTTATAGAAGGGTGGCGAAAACCCCATAGATTGCTATGGGTTTTCACTACTCTTTCTTTTACTTGACATTAATATAATATTAAAATATAATATATGTATAAGAAATATTACATCGTGGATAAATTAGTTTGTAGGAGGGGAGCGCGATGATGAAAAAGCTGCCGATTGGCATTGAAAATTTTGAAGAATTGAGAAGAGACGGATGCTATTACGTCGACAAGACGGGAATGATTGAAAAATTGTTGCAGCAGACTTTTAAAGTGCAGCTGATTACGCGTCCGCGCCGTTTTGGAAAGACACTGATGATGAGTATGCTGGCAGAATTTTTTGATTGCAGAAAGGATACGAAAAATATTTTTGAAGATCTGGAAATTTCAGAACAGAAGAAATTGTGCGCAGGATGGAGAAATCAGTGGCCTGTATTATTTTTGACATTAAAAGATGTGGGAGGAAATGATTTTGACGGTGCATATGGAATTTTACAGTTTGTACTGTCTTCTCTCTGCATAGAACATAGCTATCTGGAAGAAAGTGAATGGGTTGATCCTGATGATAGAGAAAGTTTTCTCAGATTAAAAGGGAGATCAGGAGACAAGACGGATGTAAAAAGTGCGCTGTGTGTGATTATGCGGATGATGCAGGCACACTACAGAAAGCCTGTAATCGTGCTGATCGATGAGTATGATGTGCCGTTGGCACAGGCAAGCGAAAAAGGATATTATGAAGAGATGCTTGATGTGATACGAGGTCTTTTGGGGATGGCACTGAAGACCAATGCATCTCTGAAATTTGCAGTGGTGACGGGATGTTTGAGAATAGCAAAAGAAAGCATTTTTACAGGCACCAACAATTTCTTGTCAGATACAATTTCAGGAAAGCAATTTGACAAGTATTTTGGCTTTACAGAGAATGAAGTCTCGAAATTGTTGGAGGATACAGAACTTGTGGAACATAAAGCGGAGATGAGAGAGTGGTATGATGGGTATCGTTTTGGCTCAAAAGAAGTGTATTGCCCGTGGGATGTGTTGAATCATGTCAATCGCCTGCAGAACGATCCACAGGCAAAACCGGCAAATTATTGGAAAAATACGAGTCACAATGGAATTATCCGCAGTTTTATAGAGCGCACAGATCTTGCAGTGAATCAGAAATTTGAGACGCTTTTAAGTGGAGGATGTGTAAAAGAAAAGATCTGTGAAGATTTGACCTATGATATTCTGCATATTTCTGAGGAGAATCTGTGGAGTGTTCTCTACCTGACCGGATATCTGACACAGGCAGATACACAAGAGACAGGAAGTGCAGGTGAGATGGGGCAGGAGGCAATTGCACTGAAAATTCCAAATCAGGAGATTCGATCGATCTTTACGGATACGGTTGAAAAATGGTTTGCCGATTCGGTCATAGCGATGGATCGCAGAGAATTATTTGATGCGTTTTGGAATGGAGAAGAAAAAAAGATAAATGAAATTTTGTCGGATCTTTTATTCGATACTATTAGCTATCATGACTACAAAGAGAGCTATTATCACGCATTTCTTGCAGGAATTTTCTCAGGGGCGGGATATGCGGTAGAGTCCAATTGTGAGTATGGTCTGGGAAGACCAGATCTTGTGGTCAGAGAAGGAAGAAAAAGGCGGGCGTTGATTATAGAAGTAAAACATTCGAAAAAGGAATCTGAGATGGAAAGTGACTGCCAAAAAGCAATGTCGCAGATTGATACCAAAAAATATGCAAGAGAATTTTTAAAAGGTTACCGGATTGTCCTGTGCTATGGAATAGCGTTTTTTGAGAAGGAATGTTTGATTCGAAAATGTGAAGGATGTTTCGAAAAGTAAGAATAAAAATCAGGCGTATTTTCGCCGCCTCCCCCAAAAATCATTCAATTGCTTTTGCGGGGAGGTGACAAAAATACGCCATTTGTTTCCTCTGTTCATCACCCGTTTTTTTATGCGAGAGCGATGAGCTCTGGCAGGAAAAACGGAAAATGGTATTATTCTTCCTCTTCGGCGTCTACCAGCTCGTCATATTCCTGGCTGTCCAGAAATTCGTCAAATGCGTCGGCAGCAGCTTCGTACTCTTCGTCGTCCTCGATGTTTTCCAGAGTAGGATTTCCGTCCACCTCTTTGAAACGATACAGGAATACTTCACCGTCTTCGTTCTCGCCGTTTTCGTTCAATGGGAGAAGAGCGATGTACTGATTTCCAGCACATGGATAGATCGTGAGCACAGCGCACTCTACAACTGTGTCATCGTCTAAGGTTAAAGTGACAGTCGGGACGTCGTCATGATCGTGATCACAATCACATCCACAATCACCGCAGCTGCATCCGCAATCTAAATCTTTTTCGTTTTCACTCATATGCGTTATACCTCATTTCAAGATTTTTAAAAAGGATATCATGGATATCTGTAGTTACACTTTATCAGAATTATGGAGGAAATGCAAGCAAAGAAACCAAAAAATTTACGAAAAATTTGTTGACTTTGACAAAAATTATTATAGAATATTCTTATCAAAAAAAATTGGGAGGACACTTTTGTGATAAGGAGTGGCAATACAGGAGAAAGTCAGACAAGAGTCAGCCAGACAAGAGAGGGTCAGACGAGAAAACCGACTGGACAGTGGAAGGAGAAATCGTTTGCGAATGGCAGACCATCTGGCAAGGGTTATGAGAGACGAAACTCAGAAAAGACAGAGCAGGGCAGACGGGAGGAGAGCGGAAAATTCAGACGTGAGAATAACCGCAGCGATTTTGACAGCCACCGCCCGAGACCAGAACGGAACTTCCAGGCATATCAGAAGGACGAAGATGAACCGAATCCAAAGATCAACCGTTCATCGAAGAGTCACGCCGGGAAAGAGAAATCCTCTGAGCCTCAGCTCGACAAGGCAGAGCTTACAAGCAGATGGGAGAAGGAAAAGGAAAAGAAACTGGAAAAAGCAAATATGGAGAAGGACCGTGAGACGCGCGGGGCAAATGCGAAGCATGCGGTAAAGAAGAAAAGGCAGAATAACATCGACTGGACACGGGAATACGAAAACGATTCGTTTGACGATGACGATGCCTACTATAAATATTGATGAAAAACTGGAAAAAGAAAGATGCTGAGAGAAGAATCAGCATCTTTTTTTGTGGCTTTTCATAAAATGTGACAAAGCCTTGGGAGGGAGCAGCAATCATTCAGAGGCTGCGGGACAGAAGATGCTGGATGGCTGCAGAAAAAGTATGGAAAAAGTAGGGGGATGGATCAAAAAAGAGTACAAGAAATTACTTGTCATGACAGGGATCATGTTGTTTTTGGTACTCTCTGTCGTCTTGTACGCGAATTCTCTGTCAGAGGATCGAAGCTTTCAGTATCTGACAAAGACGATCTTTCAAAAGGAACTGGAAGGCAGCACGTTATCTCTGCACTACACTCTGGAAAATCCCGAAAAATATGGGATTGAGGAGCCTGAGATCTCCTTTGGCGATTTTAGTGTGGACTCCATGAAACGAGGCTATGAGACGATGGCAGGGTATCAGGAGGTGCTTGCCCAGATTGACAGGGAGAAGCTGTCGAAACAGAATCAGCTGACGTATGATATCTTGGAACTTTACCTTGAGACAGAGCTTTCTGCACAGCCTTATCTGCTCTACCAGGAGCCTCTGGGAGCGACGATCGGGATTCAGGCACAGCTGCCGGTCCTGTTGGCGGAATACCGTTTTGAGACGAAGAAAGATATCAAGCAGTATTTAAATCTTTTGCAGAAACTGCCGATGTATTATCGCTCTCTGGTGTCTTTCGAGCAGAGCAAGGCGGAGGCTGGACTTTTTATGAGTGACAGAAGTCTGGATCATATCTTACAGCAGTGCAGAGAGTTTATCGAGGAGGATGACAATCATTATCTTGTGGAAGTGTTTGACTCCAAAATTGACTGCATTGTCAATCTGAGTGAGGAGGAAAAAACGCAGTTCAAAAGTCAGAACAGGCAGATGGTACAGAGTTGTGTGATCCCGGCATATGAGATTTTGATCGATGGTCTGGAGAAATTGAGGGGAAGTGGCGAGAATGAGGAGGGACTCTGCTTTTTCCCGGAGGGGAAGGCATATTATGAGTATCTCGTGAAGGCAAGCACGGGGGATTATGATTCGCTTGCGGAGATAGAAGAGAAGATTCAAAATCAGATCCTTGCCGATTTTACGAGTCTGAGGGAGCTTGCCGTGCAGTCTGGCACTTCGGGAGCGGTTCGGACAGCAGACAGTCCAGAGCAGATCCTGGCACAGCTCCGGGAAGACATTGCGCAAGATTTCCCGGAAGCGGCAGATACCGTGTGCAGGATCAAATATGTACACAGCTCTATGGAAGACTACTTAAGCCCTGCGTTTTATCTGACGCCGCCGATTGATCACACGGAAGAAAATGTGATCTACATCAACCGCGCCAATGATTATACGCCGCTGGAGCTTTTTACAACTTTGGCTCATGAAGGCTTTCCAGGGCATTTATATCAGACAACGTATTTTGCAAATGAGAATGCTGACCCGATACGTTGCCTGCTGAATTTTGAAGGGTATGTGGAAGGGTGGGCGACGTATGTGGAGATGTATGCGTACGGGCTGGCAAAGGGAGATCGAGAGGCGATAGAGTCAGAAAGGCTCAATCGCGCTATCATGCTGGGAATCTCGACTCTGATTGACATCTCCATCCACTATCATGGCTGCAGCAGAGATGCGATTGCAGCATACTTAAGCAAACTGGGAATCACATCGCGGGAGACGTCCGATCAGATTTATGATGCAGTCTTAGAAGCACCGGCAAATTATCTGAAATATTATGTCGGATATCTGAATTTTGAGGAATTGAAGGACTCATGGCAGCAGTGGAAGGGAGAAGATTTTTCGCTGAAGGAATTTCATCAAAAAGTGCTGGAGATCGGTCCGGCGCAGTTCCCGATTCTCGAGCGTTGCCTGGAGGAGGAAAGTAAGAAAGCGTGAGAGAGTAAACGGACATGAGCCTGACGGCGTCACTGCCAATCATAAAAGAGCAGTCATGACCGATGGGCGGATAAAAAATAAGGCTGTACAAATAAATTTGGAGGATGATATAATGGGCAGCAGAGGATGACTGTAGATCGCGGATCACAGACAAGATCACGGCAGACTGCTTTGCTGCCTGTCTGAAAAACAATGGAGGAATACGATGAAAAAATTGATTTCATGGAATGTCAATGGGCTGCGTGCCTGTGTGCAGAAGGGATTTTTAGATTATTTAAAGGAGACAGACGCTGATATTTTTTGTATTCAGGAGAGTAAACTGCAGCAAGGACAGATTGACCTGGATCTGCCGGGATATTTTCAATACTGGAATTATGCGGTGAAAAAGGGATATTCCGGCACCGCGATTTTCACAAAAGAAAAACCACTCTCAGTGACCTGCGGCATTGGAATTGAGGAACATGACCAGGAGGGGCGTGTGATCACTCTGGAGTATGAGAATTATTACTTTGTCACGGTCTATACACCAAATTCTCAGAGCGAGCTGGCAAGACTTTCCTACCGCATGAGATGGGAGGATGATTTCCTTGCCTACCTCAAAAAACTGGAGGAAAAGAAACCGGTGGTGTTTGCGGGAGACTTAAATGTCGCGCATAAAGAATGTGACTTAAAGAACCCCAAGACAAACCGAAACAATGCAGGCTTCACCGATGAGGAGCGCGGAAAGTTTACCGCTCTGTTAAACGCAGGATTTATCGATACCTTCCGCTACTTTTATCCGGATCAGGAGGGGATTTATTCCTGGTGGTCTTACCGTTTTCAGGCGAGAAAGAAAAACGCGGGGTGGCGTATTGATTATTTCTGTGTGTCCGAATGCCTCAGAGAGAAATTGGTGAGTGCGGCGATCCACACAGAAGTGATGGGATCAGACCACTGTCCGGTGGAATTGCAAATAGATCTGTGATCAATGAAGTGAAAGGGGAACACAATGAATATTTTAAATATAGAACACATCAGCAAAATCTATGGGGCAAAGGTGATTTTCGACGATGTCTCATGTGGAATTCATGATGGAGACAAGATTGGTATCATCGGTGTCAACGGCACAGGAAAGACGACTTTACTTAGGATCATTGCAGGTCTGGAGGAGCCGGATGAAGGGCAGATTGTATGCCAGAACGGGAAAAAGCTCCAATATCTGCCGCAGACGCCAAAATTCCCGGAGGGTGCCACGGTGCTTTCGTATGTGATGGCGGGAAAGAAACAAGAAGAGTGGAACCGCGAGAGTGAGGCAAAAAATATTTTAAACCATCTCGGTGTGACAGAGCATGGAGAAGATCTGGAGCATCTGTCTGGAGGACAGAAAAAACGAGTGGCGCTTGCGAGAACTTTGCTGGAATCTTCGGACATTCTGGTTCTGGATGAGCCTACAAACCATTTGGATGAAGAGATGGTCAACTGGCTGGAGGACTACTTAAGAAAGTATAAAGGCGTGGTGATCATGGTGACCCATGACCGATATTTCCTGGACAAAGTGACAAACAAGATTCTGGAGATCAGTCACGGAAAATTGTATGCGTATGAGGCGAATTACACAAAATTTCTGGAGATGAAGGCGCAGAGAGAAGAGATGGAGCTGGCAAGTGAGCGGAAACGCCAGAGCATTCTGCGTATAGAGCTGGAGTGGGCGAAACGCGGATGCAGGGCCAGAAGCACAAAACAGAGAGCAAGGCTGGAGCGGCTGGAAGCGCTGAAAAACGGGACGGCACCGGTGCAGGATCAGAATGTCGAGCTGGATTCGGTCGAGACGAGAATGGGAAGGAAGACCGTTGAGCTGCATCATATCACAAAACAGTACGGCGAGAAGAAAATCGTAGAAGATTTTGAATATATCTTTTTGAAGAATCAAAAAATTGGTTTTATTGGTCCAAACGGATGCGGAAAAACGACACTGCTTAAGATGATTGCAGGAATTTTAGAGCCGGATTCTGGTGAGGTGGAGGTCGGTGAGACGATCAAGATGAGTTATTTTGCGCAGGAGATCCCGCAGATGGACACAAAGCAAAGAGTGATCGACTATGTGAAGGACATCGCAGAATATATTCCGACAAGGGAGGGGAGAATCACAGCCTCTCAGATGCTGGAGCGCTTCTTATTTACGCCTGAGATGCAGTATGCACCGATCGAGAAATTGTCGGGAGGGGAAAAGAGAAGACTGCATCTGTTGGGAATTTTGCAGACAAGCCCGAACCTTCTGATTATGGATGAGCCGACGAACGATCTGGACATCCCGACGGTGACAATCCTGGAAGATTATCTCAATTCTTTTTTGGGTATCGTGATTGTCGTGTCTCATGATCGGTATTTCCTTGACAATGTGGCAGACCGCATCTTTGCCTTTGAGGGAGAGGGACATTTGCAGCAGTATGAAGGCGGATATACAGATTATCTGGAGGCGAAGACCAGAAGACTATCCGAGACAGAACAAAGAGGCAGAACAGCCAAAGAAGAGAAAAAAACGACCGGAGCAAAAGACTGGAAAAAAGACCACCCAGTGAAGCTGAAATTTACTTACATGGAACAAAAAGAATATGCCACGATTGACGATGACATTGCAAAGCTGGAGGAAAAGATCGCACAGCTTGACGCGCAGATGGAGATCCATGCGACAAACTCTGCAAAGCTGGGAGAATTGATGGGACAGAAAGAAGAGGCAGAGCAGAAGCTGGAGGAGAAGATGGACCGCTGGGTTTATTTAAATGATCTGGCGGAAAAGATCGAAGCGCAGAAAGAGTAGAAAACGCAGCGTGGCTGCGGTGATATCACTGGGGATGACGGCGTACGGTAAAAAAATACAGTTGACAGAGAAAAGAAAAATAGGTATAGTATAAATGGTCGACAGAAAGCGACGCATTGTGAGCAGACGATGCGCTGTATGCTGGAAACGACGGCGAAAAAGATAAGATAGAAATACGGAAACAATGAGAGTGAACAGAGAGTTCATGAAGGGGTACACCACCGCGGGTGTATTCTTTTGTGAACTCTTTTTTGTTTCAAATGGC
>JALEVQ010000029.1 GCA_022788205.1 Robinsoniella sp.
CCTTCCTCCTGATCATTCTGTGTCAGTTTCACATACCCTTCTGCCCTGCTTATGATGACATTTCTGCGGTCACTGATAATTGTCTCTAACTCCTCACTGATATTCTTTCCTACCGTTTCTTTCTTCATTCCTCCTGCCGCCGCAATCACCTGATCTTTGTCGCAGATACAGATCACATGGTTTGTCCCCTGTGCCAGAGCCTCGGCGTACTCTTTGGCAAAAGTTCCAAGCTCCCCGATCGGAGAATATTTTTTCAGGATCACTTCCCCCTGTCGGTCTGTAAAGATCTCCAGAGGATCTCCTTCTCGGATCCGGAGTGTTCTCCTGATTTCTTTTGGAATGACCACCCTTCCGAGATCATCGATGCGGCGTACAATTCCTGTTGCTTTCATACAAAAATTCCTCCATTTACTAATACTGTCCGTTTCTGGAAATAGTATCTGTAAATGGAGGATTTTTATGCACTTGTGAAAAAATCCCTCCATTTACTGATCTTTTCCGTTCCCGGAAATTGTATCTGTAAATGGAGGAATTCGCTTTTATTTTAAATTTTTATCTCTTCCAAATTTTTATTTTGCAGTCATCAACTCGTTCAGAGTCTCATCGCCCAGTAAGCCGCATCTGCTCTCTACATCGAGGAACATTACGTTTGGCTCTTCCGGTGTGTATGGAAGCCACTCAAGACCTTCCTGGCTCGGGTTTCCAGTCTTTGCAAAGTTCACCCATGCTGTTGCCACGGTATCCTGCATCTTCAGTGCATCTGTGTTTCCGCTTCCGCCTGTTGCGCGGGTAACGATCGGGATCTCTACGTTGTGGAATGCATAGATCAGATCTGAGCAGTGGAATGCTGTTGTTCCGCCGTTAACTGGTGCCTCATAAGCGAACAGGTAGTTGAATACAGGTGCTGTTCCCTCTTCCAGTTTCTGCTCCAGCTCTTTCTGTACGTTGATGCGGTAAGAAGGAGCATAGAAATAAGCGTCTGCTACATTCTTCTCCGGGAATACTTTTGCGAACTCTTCCAGGATTGCGTCTGCCTTGTCGCCGTATTTCTCTGTCATGTTTGCCTTGATCTCTTCGTCGCTCCACTCATTCTTGCGTCCGTCGCCTACCTTGAAGGTACTTGTCTGCTCAGTAAATACAGAACCTACCATGATCGGAACATCTGCTGCCCAGTCACAGTAATCTGCAGACAGATATCCGTCGTCAAGAACTGGAATCCATGCTGCACCAACCTGTGACAATGCTTCTGTAGCTGCTGCAATCAAATCATCAACAGGAACGGTCTTCAGCTCTTCTACCTGAGTCTCGTCCAGTCCCAGATTTGCCAAAGTCTGTGCTGCTACTGCCTGAGAGTTTTCTCTGGTATTGAAAGTCATATTGGAACTCTGGATGATCGCTTTGTCTACCAATCCCTCTGCATCTGGACAATGTAAGATAGACATTACTTTTCTTCCACCGCCGGACTGTCCAAAGATTGTCACATTATCCGGATCTCCGCCGAACACTTCGATGTTTGCCTGAATCCATTTCAGGGCTTCTACCATATCAGCAACTCCAGCATTGACAGACTCCTGATACTCTTCGCCGTATGCAGACAGATCTAAATATCCAAGAGCATTCAGTCTGTGGTTCAGTGTTACAACAACCACATCACCAAATTCGCTTAAGTTTCTTCCTTCATATGCTGCTGACTCGATGGAAGATCCGTTCGTAAATCCGCCGCCATGCAGGAATACCATAACTGGTTTCTTTGCACTGGTGTCAAGGCTCTGTGTCCAGATATTTAATACTTCACAATCCTCATTCTGAATCCAATAGCGATGTGGCCATACCATTTCATCAGCGCCAACGGTTGTCTGTTTTGGAATAGGACAAATCGGTCCATAAGCCTGAGCGTCACGTACACCTTCCCAAGATTCTGGTTTTTCAGGCATAGCAAATCTTTCTGAAACAGAAGCATATGGCACTCCAAGGAAAGCATAGGTTCCCTCATCCATGTAACCTCTCAACTGTCCCTGCTCTACCTCTACGATCGGTGGATTCATCATATCATACTCTGCTGCGGATACACTCATCCCGGCAAATGCTGACATCGTCATGGCTGCTGCTGTCAGGGTTCCCAATAATTTTCTTGATCTGTTCATTTTTTATTCCTCCTTCTAGCTTAAAAATACGTCTCAGATAACTGATAAATTAATTATATCAGTTTTCTTTTTATTTCTCTATTGAAGATTTTTGCCTTTAGGAGCAATTTTTTGAATATGGAAGTATCAGATTTTGTTATTATTCTACTTTTTTGCACATTTTCAGAATTCTATTTTCCACTATCGCCATAGTTTGCCAGAACTCTCGCACTTGGATCGTTGACATCACAGCCTTCCCACTCTTTGTTCGGCATCCAGTATGCCGGAATCATGTGGGACTGTCCTTTATAATATTTCTCAAAGATCTCACGGTAGAGAAGGCTTTCTTTCGTGAACGGTGTCGGATCCTGATACATCTTACATTTCTCCTCAAACTCGGCGTCTGAGTAAAATTTCTCTGCATATTCCTTCAGGTCATCCACCATGCTGTGACCTACCGCATCGCTGAATGCAGCTTTCTCTCTCCACAGAATGCTCTCCGGCAGCCAGTCACCCTCCTCAAACGCTTTTCTGAGCAAATATTTTCCTTTGCCGTAGACATTCATCTTCTTTGCCGGATCAATCGACATGACGTAACGCACAAAATCAAGATCACCAAATGGGACACGCGCCGCCAAGCTGTTTGCTGCCAGACAGCGGTCTGCTCTCAATACATCGTAGAAATACAGCTCTCTCAGTCTCTTCTGCTCTTCTTTCTGGAATTCTTTTGCATTCGGCGCAAAATCGGTATATTTATATCCAAATAATTCATCGGAGATTTCTCCGGTCAGCAATACCTTCAGATCTGTCTGCTCATGGATTGCCTTGCATACGAGATACATTCCCATGCTGGCACGGATTGTCGTGATGTCATACGTTCCCAGTGCCTGAATGACCGTCTCAAGACTTTTTAGAACCTCTTCTTTTGTCATGATCACTTCCGTGTGGTCTGAGCCAATATAATCTGCAACCTGTTTTGCATATTTTAAATCGATCGCATCGACATCCATTCCGATGGCGAAGGTACGGATCGGTTTGTCCAAAATCTTTGCTGCGATTGCGCAGACAAGGCTGGAATCCAGTCCCCCTGAAAGCAGAAATCCCAGCGGTGCATCGGAATCAAGACGTTTCTCGACACCTGCTATCAGCTTTTCTCTGATATTCTTTGTGATCGTATCAAGATCCTCATGGCGATATCCTCTGACCTCACCGATGTCCTCATACTGTACAAATTTTCCGTCGATATAGTAATGTCCAGGTGGAAATGGACGTACTTCCTCAACCCATCCAACCAGGTTCTTTGCCTCACTGGCAAATGCAATGTTTCCGCTCTCGGAATATCCATAAAACAGGGGACGGATTCCGATCGGATCTCTCGCAGCAATCACCTGTTTTGTCTCTGCGTCATACATCACACAGGCATACTCTGCATCGAGATGAGCAAACATCTCTGTGCCATATTCTCTGTAGAGCGGCAGCAGAATCTCGCAGTCTGAGTCGCTCTTAAATTCATATCCTTTTTCTTCCAATTCTTTCTTCAAAACACGGAATCCATAGATCTCTCCGTTGCAGACTACCCAGCTTCCATCTCTCTCAAACGGCTGCATTCCTTCTTCTGTCAGTCCCATGATGGCAAGTCTCGCAAAGCCTAACAGACCAAACTCCGTCTCTGTCACGCGCAGATCATCCGGTCCTCTTCTCTCCGTGCGTCTTAAATATCCTTCCAGTGTCTCCGCAGACATATCTTTTCCCACATAACCTATGATTGAACACATAAAATTTTCCTCCAATTCTACCACATTTTCTTTATCTGTTCTGTTTTTGAAACAAAAAAAGGCAGCCTATTCTCCTATCATAGGACGAATAGCTGCTCATCCGCGGTGCCACCTAACTTGCCGCACATCCTCGTACGACCCCTTTTCACGCTCTTCTTTTAAACGCTAGCTCTATAACGTGAGCACACGGCTCCCATACTCGGAATCATCTGCGATCCCTTTCCGTTTGCGGCTTGGAAGTGTTCTTTCGAATAGAGATTTGTACAGGGCTCCCATCTTCCCCTGCTCTCTGGGACAACGCTCTATTTTACTTTTCTTCGTCACTGCCATTTGTTTCAAGATATCATAAGCTTTTTTAATTGTCAAGGTTTTTCCGAAATCAAATTCACTCTTTTTTCTTCACTCTTTTTTCAAAATGGTATTGACAAACGCAAATTTTTATGTATACTACAGTTATGGTTTTTATTTTTAGTAGAGCAAAGGCGCTTGGACAATATGTCCAAAGTGCCTTTTTTTGTTTCAATACAGGGAAAGAATAGAGAAAATAAAAAGAATAGAGAGGTTAATGATCATGTACCAGGATTACCAGGAATTTGATCTTTCTTATCCGGAAGATCCATTTGAGCCAAAGCTCAAGGAAGCATGCGGCATTTTTGGCATCTTTTGTCCGGTTGGTCAGGAAGCGGCACATTCCATCTACTATGGACTTTGCTCTTTACAGCACCGTGGACAAGAAGCTTGCGGTATCGCCATCTCTGACACGGCAGGACCGCGTGGAAATATTGTTTTTCGCAAAGATTTGGGACTTGTCAATGAGGTTTTTCACGAAAAAGACCTGGAGAAACTTCACGGAAACCTCGGCATTGGTCATGTGCGTTATTCCACTACAGGTGCCAGCACAGCCGAAAATGCACAGCCACTCGTATTGAAGTATTTAAAGGGAACTCTCGCTTTAGCTCACAATGGAAACCTTACAAACACAGACGAACTTCGCCAGGAGCTTGAAGAACAAGGTGCTCTTTTCCACACCACAACAGACTCTGAGATCATCGCTCACTGCATAGCCAGAGAGCGACCAAAGGTTGCCTCTGTGCAGGAAGCAGTCAAGAGAACGGCGCTCAAAATTAAAGGCGCTTATGCTCTTGTGATCACAAGTCCGAGAAAATTGATCGGTGTGCGCGATCCTCTTGGTCTGAAGCCTCTATGCCTCGGAAAGCGCGGCGATTCCTGGATGCTTGCATCTGAGAGCTGTGCATTCACCGCACTCGGCGCCGAATTTGTGCGCGATGTCCGCCCGGGTGAAATTATCACGATAACAAAAGACGGTGTTTTCTCTGACTTCTCTCTGGAGCAGGAAAAGAAAGCACACTGTATTTTTGAATATATTTACTTCTCACGCCTTGACAGCGTGGAGGATGGCATCCGTGTCTATGACGCGCGCATCCGCTCCGGCGCTGCACTTGCCGCTTCCTATCCTGTGGAAGCTGATCTTGTGACAGGCGTACCTGATTCCGGTCTCCCTGCAGCCATCGGCTATGCGCAGGCATCCGGCATTCCTTTTACACTCGCCTTCTATAAAAACAGTTACGTCGGAAGAACTTTTATCAAGCCGACGCAGAAGGAAAGAGAATCCGCCGTTCACTTAAAATTGAGCGTTCTCGAGTCTGTGGTAAAAGGAAAACGAATCGTCCTCATCGATGACTCGATTGTCCGCGGCACAACGATCGCCGGACTGATTCAAATGCTAAAAAAGGCGGGGGCTGTCTCTGTCCATGTCAGAATCAGCTCTCCACCTTTCCTATATCCTTGTTATTTTGGAACAGATGTCCCTTCCAACCGACAGCTGATTGCCTCCTCCCACACAACGGACGAGATCTGCAAGATGATTGGAGCTGATTCACTGGGATATCTGAAATTGGAAGATTTGCAGAAGATGGTAGGAGATCTGCCTCTTTGCAAAGCTTGTTTTGACAGCCAGTATCCATGTGAGATACCGGATCATCCTCTGAACGAGGAAAATTAAAATTGCCTATTGTCTTAATATTTGTTATTTTCTCTATTCCATTGAAAAGGAGCTTGCTCATCTGAGTCAAGCTCCTTTTCGTTGCAACTTTTTCTATTTATTGTTCTTTTTTATGTGTTCCAAAAATCAGCTTTCTGACTGCATCGATCGGATACATCGTCAATGCCATCAAAATCACGATTCCCCATCCCTTCAGTCCAAAGCGCTCGCAGCTGAAGATCTCTCCGACCACGCCGCCGATGGAAACCATCACAACCTGGACAGCGATAATCGCGAACCAGATCTTGATAAACATCGGATTCTCTTTGATATGTGCAAATACATTCAAGCCATCTGTTCTCACGTTGAATGCGTTGACCATGAAACTGAACACAAACATACAGAAATATCCTGTGTAGAACTGTCCTTCTGTCTCAAAGAAGGTTCTAAATACCGGCACTTTGAACCAGAGAATACTCATGATCGTCAGCCATCCGCCCATGATCAGAATCTGATTTGCCATGTCTTTGTTGATGATCGATTCATCTCTTCTCCTTGGCTTATGGCGCATATACTTCTGAAGTGCCGGCTCTCCTGCAAACATAATCGATGCAAGACTGTCCATGCAAAGGTTGATCCACAGCAAGTGTGTCACTTTCAGAGGTGCTTCGATACCGATAAACGGGCAGATTGCAGAAACCAAAACGGCTGCCACATTGATGACAAGCTGCATTCTACAGAATTTCAGAATATTGATATATAAGGTACGTCCATACCATACAGCATTCTTGATCGAGTTAAAGTTGTCATCGAGAATGACAAGCTTTCCTGCCTCTTTTGCCACGTCCGTTCCGCTTCCCATTGCGAACCCGACATCTGCCTGCTTTAATGCCGGGCTATCGTTGACACCGTCTCCCGTCATTCCGACTACCAGGTTCAATTCCTGACACAGGCGAACCATACGGCTCTTATCTGTCGGCAGTGCACGCGAGATCACGCGGATATCCTTGATCTTTGCCTTCACCTCGTCATCGCTCATCGCATTTAATTCTGCTGATGTCAGCGCAAGATCACTGCCGCCTTTAAACAATCCTGCTTCCTTGGCGATCGCAACTGCCGTCTCTTTTCTGTCACCGGTAATCATGACAACCTGAATTCCTGCTGCCTGCACTTCCTCGATTGCCTCTTTCGCCTCCGGGCGGACATCGTCGCGGATTCCCACGAGACCGATCAACACGATGTCATCATGGATCACATTCGTCTCCATCCGTTTTTTGCTGTATCCAAAAGCAAGGACACGCATCGCACGGTTTGCCAGGTCATCAATCTTCTTATTTACTTTGTCGAGATCAATCGGAACTTCCTTGCCGCTCTGATCAAGATATTTCGTTGCCTTTGCAAGAATTCGCTCCGGCGCACCTTTATAGAAGGTTCTTCCAAGTGATTCAATATACGCCTGGCTGAATTTATTGGCACTGTTAAATTCCTGCTGTTCTGTCACAGTATAATCTTCATGCTCTGAAAGCATCTTATAAGTGTCTTCCCCGAGGAACTTGAGCAATGCCTGGTCTGTCATATTTCCTCCGACCACCTGATGGCGGTTGTCAAACATCGCTCCTGTATTTTTTCCGATCGACAGTTCCAGATTTGCCTTGATCTCTGTGGCCGTCTTTGTGTTCTTCACATCCAGAACCTCAGCATTGCCATCCATGAATTCTACCACTTCAAGCTGACCCTTTGTGATGGTTCCGGTCTTATCGCTGAATAAAATATTTAATGATCCTGCTGTCTCGATACCGATGGATTTTCTCACGAGAACATTGACCTTATATAACTTTCCTGTATTCTGCATCAGCACAAGTGCGATAACCAGAGGAAGTCCTTCCGGAACGGCACATACAATGATCGTGATCGCCACGGACACCGCATTCATAACACCTTTTAAGACTTCCACCCATCCCATCGCGAAATAGGCGCTGATACTTCCTGCCTGCAAAATATAATGGATAAAGTAGGCAATTGCGATCACGATTGCTCCCACATATCCAAATACGGAAATCTGATTTGCCAGCTTGTTCAGCTTCACCTTCAGAGGGGAATCCGGCTCCTTATTCTCCATATCCTTTGCCATTTTTCCCATCATCGTTGCTTCGCCGACTTTCTGAACCAGCATCATTCCTTTTCCGTCGAGTACGGTAGCGCCGCGGAAAAGACTGTGTGCATCCACAAACGTGTCTCCCGTAATATTTTCCGGGATCTGGAATCCTTCCGGTGCCGGCGATTTTTTACACTCTTCCGCTTCACCGTTTAAGGCACTGTTGTCCACGGAGAGATCTCCGTCAATCAAGACACCGTCCGCCAGAATCTTGTCTCCTGACTGTAAAACTACGATATCACCGACTACGATATCGTCCACTTCCACAACGGTCAGCACACCGCCTCGTATCACCTTTGCCGTGTCCTTTTTCTGCGATTCCTTCAGTTTCCGGTACGCATTGTCATTGGAGACACCTGTCTTCGCCGACACAAAGTTTACCAGTAAGACAGCGATAATCGTTCCTACCGGCTCATACCATTCGCTCTGTCCTGTCAGGAACATGATAAACATGATCACTGCAATGATACAGAGGATTCGAATCATCGGATCATTGAATCCGTCCATAAACTGCTGCCAGAAGGTTTCCGGCTCTGCCTCTTTAATCTGGTTCGAGCCATATTTTTTTCTGCTCTCTTCCACCTGCTGGTCAGTCAAGCCCTGATATTTTTTAGCCATTTTCTTTTCTCCATATTCTACAGATATCACTTTTCAGTTTTCTCTAACTTTACAGATATCTTTTTGTCACTTTACTCTACATTCTACAAGTATCGTTTTGCCAGTTCACTTAAGCTCGAATCCTGTGTCGCCTGACCGATCGCATTGAACTTCCACTCTTTATCGCGGCGATAGACCTCACCGAAAATCATCGCTGTCATACCGTCATAATTTTCTGAGAGATTGTACTTACACAATTCTCTGTTTGTCTTTCCATCCACCACGCGGATAAAAGCGTTTTTAATCATTCCAAAGTCCTGATGGCGCTGCTGTGCCTGATAGATATTGACAACAATCACGATTCTGTCATAATCTGCCGGTACACGGGACAATTCCACAAAAATCTGCTCATCATCGCCGTCACCGTCACCTGTCAAGTTATCTCCCATATGCTGTACCGATCCCGAATCATGTTTTAATCGTCCAAAATAAACGATGTCTTCATTTCTCACCAATTTCCCATTTTTCAAGAGAATGGCAGAGGCATCACAGTCGATATCCGACGGTTTTGCCTTAAACATCGACAAAAATCCGCCTTTATCTTTTTTGTCAACTGCATCCCAACCGAGTCCCACGACTACTTTGTCCAGACCGGCACTTTCCTTTGTGAGGCTGATTTTCTGACCTTTTTTTAAATTGACTGTCATAACTTCCTCCTACTCTGTCTCAATGCCATAGCTTGCGCAAAGTGCAGCGAGACCACCTTGATAACCACTTCCAATGGCGTTGAATTTCCACTCGCCATTATGCTTGTACAGTTCTCCAAACACTGCTGCCGTCTCGATCGAGAAGTCTTCATCCAACTCATAGCGGAGCATCTCCTGACTGTTCTGCTCATTGTAAATACGGATAAAGGAGTTGCTGACCTGACCGAAATTCTGGCGGCGTCCCTCTGCATCATAGATCGTGACTGTGATTGCAATCTTTGTGATATTAGATGGCACCTTTGTCAGATCAATCATGATCTGCTCGTCATCGCCCTCTCCGGCACCTGTTCGGTTGTCACCCATGTGCTGCACGGCACCGCTTGGGTCCTTTGGATTCCCATAGAATACAAAATCTTCCTGTCTCGCTACCTTTCCGCTCTCCGTCAGCAAAAATGCAGATGCGTCCAGATCGAAATCTCCGCCTGTGTCATAGCGATTTACATCCCATCCAAGTCCTACGACTACTTTTTGCAGTCCCGGATTGTCTTTTGTCAAACTTACTTTCTGTCCTTTTGATAAACATACTGGCATTTTTCATTCCTCCTTAACTAGATTTTCTCCTAACTTCATTTCCTGCGACATACCGATTATTCGGCATCGATTCCGTAGCTTGCACACAGAGCTGCAAGACCACCCTGATAGCCGCTTCCGATGGCGTTAAATTTCCACTCACCGTTATATTTGTAGATCTCGCCGACGACAACTGCCGTCTCGATCGAGAAATCTTCTCCCAGATCATAATGGATGATCTCTCTTCCTGTCACATCATCCACCACACGGATATAGGAATTGCTGACCTGACCAAAATTCTGGCGGCGCTCCTCTGCCTCGTAGATGGTAACCGTAAACGCAATTTTTTTGATCTTTTCAGGCACCTTCGACAGATCCAGCATGATCACCTCATCGTCTCCTTCGCCCTCACCTGTCAGGTTATCTCCCATATGCTGCACAGCATCGCTTGGATGTTTGAGATTTCCATAAAAAATAAATTCATCCGTCGTCGGACATTTTCCGTCATCACCCAGCAAAAATGCTGAGGCATCCAGATCGAAATCATATCCTCCATCGTACTGGTTGACATCCCATCCGAGCCCTACTATCAATTTCTTTAAGCCTGGGTTTCCTTTCGATAAACTTACTTTTTGTCCTTTTTGAAGATTAATCGGCATATACTTTCCCTCCCTGTTTTATTTTCCTCATTTTTTAATGATTTGATGATTTTGTCATCATTATTTTATATTCCTCTTTCATCTGACTTAAGCGAATCTTATCTTCTTCTCTCTTCTTCTGAGCGTTCTCCTGAATCTGCTTTGTCTCCTCAATTCCATTGACAATCGTATGCCACGTAGATTCGAGTGTCTCCATCTTGATCGAGCTTCCCGATGCAAGCTGTGCAGTCATCTTAGACTGGTTCACCGTATTCTGAGCATTCTTCAGAAGCATCTCATTTGTCTTTTCGTCAAGCGCAGACATCGCATCTGCCTGAATGCGCTGTCTCTTCAACAGAATCGCCTGTGTCAGCGCCTGCTTAAACACTGGAAGTGTGATGATAAATGCGGAATTAATTTTCCGCACAAGATTCATGTTGCTGAATTCCATCGTCTTGATCATCGGGATCGACTGCATCGCCACGTTCTCTGCGATGCGCAGATCCTGTACCCTCTGCTCCAGCATCATCTTTGCCTGTTCGAGCGAAGTCAGGTCAAACTGGATCGACTGATCTCCTGTGCGCTCATATTCCTCGCGTCTCTGATCGTAATAATCCTGAATCTCATTGATTCCCTGCTCTCCCGCAAGGATATACTTCTCCAGCTCATGAAAATATTCCACATTAGTCTGGAACATCGTCTCTAACTTCTGATTCGACTGTTTGATCTCTGCCTCATACTGTTTGAGCTGGACATAGATCTTATCCACTTCCTGTCCCATTGTGTGATACTTATCCAAAATTTTATCCACCTGCTTGCGCAGATTTCCAAACATTTTTCCAAACAGCCCTGGTTTTTCCTTGATCTCATCAATATCAAATTTATCCATAATTCTCGCCAGCGTATTCAGCATCTCACTGGAATTGTCGAGCTGACTCATATTGATACTGTTCAAGATACTGTCAGAACATCTGGAAATATTCTCCGCCACTTCGCTTCCAAAACCTACAATCGTTGTCAGATCATATACCGAGATCGTGCTCACAATCTGATCTACTTCTTTTGAATTGACCATCCTCTCGGTGAGCTGCTGCTTGTCTGCCTGAATGTTAAACGGCACTACTTCCATCTTTTCCTCTGTCTGCCCCTGTGCACTGAGTGTCGGCGCAGGCGGATTGCCAAAATTAAGTCCCATACCCCTCATCCTCTCTTAAATATTCGATTGAAGAATCCCCCGATCTGGGAGAATCCATTTTCTTCCTGCCTCAAATTCGGAACGTGCAAATCATACAGATAATCTCCTGCCTGATACTCTTCCCAGAAAACCTGGGAAAAATTCTGCTCGAAAACCTGGTATCCCGTGGGCACAAACAATGCCACATCAAATCCCATCAGGAAAAGCAGTGCAAGTCCGATACAATCTTCTGCCGGGAACCGTTTTTCGTTGACTGCTGCCACAAGTACCTTTGGGTTTTTCTTTGTAAAGTCAAACTGCTGAATCAGGCGGACGACCTCTTTTTTCAGATCCAGAGCGACAGCCAGAATGCGATATTCCATCCCTCTCTCAAATGTCCCGCGGATCATTCTCTGCTGAATTAACTGCTCTGTCTTTTCCAGAATGTAGTTCTGCACATCATCCTTCAAAATTCCATAAGCATATGACCTGCATTCTCGGACCTTTCTCCTGTCAATTCTGCCGTTTGAGATCATCCTTGGGGTCTCTCCCATGAAATTATCTCCCTTCTGGAACCAGCCTGGCTCTGTGATCACCAGCGTATCTGCGGTGCACAGCCTTCGCACATCCTTCCAGTAGGCATCGACATCGCGGTTTTTAACGCCGCAAATCTTTGCGGCAAGCACTGGAATTAGTACTTTATCCTGAACCACCTGGAAATTTGGTCGATATTTGAGTTCCTCATCCCACAGCTGTCCCACTTCCTCACACATTGTCTTCAGGACAACCGCCTCTGCCTTTTGATATTGGCGGTTACGGTACATCCCCGTATCCTGATACATCATCCCATTCAATTCCTGCTCAGCGTGATATGCCACCGTCGTCGCGTTTAATTCCGACGGTGTGTCCGGGAAATGATCCATCTGCAAAGATTCGCGATACCGTCTCTCCCAAAGGCGCTCATCCTCGAGACAACACGCCGCCTCTGCATTCGGTGACAACAGAACTACATCAAGCGGCATCCAGGCAAGCATCCGGAAGAAACTCGCTTCATACTGATTCCGGCAGCATCCAAAATAGACAACGGTTCCAATCTTTCCTCTGTGATATCCCCGAAACATCTTGCTGAAATATCGGTTAAACCAGCAAATCAGGTAGACTGCTACATTTTTCTGCTTGTTGAGATTCCCTTCCCATGCGTTTTCCTTCCCTGTCATCTGCTTCACAAATGCCATTCTCACTTGCTGATCCAGCTCTTCCTGCCCGGTTGATTTCAGGCGGGTCGCAAGATCCATGATCATCTGCTCTGCGTCCGTATAGTTTTTCGCATTGACCATACGAATTTCCTCATTTTGGGGAGCAGAAAAATCTTCAATCACAAAAAAACTTCGCTCTCTCGTCTCAAGTTCCATTTTCCAGTGGAACAAATCCTGTGCATAGGTCAGCTTGTCCCACACTCCCGCCATCCTCACGAACAAGTTGCAGAAAGTGCCCTCCTGCGCTCCCCTGTCTTCCTGTGTTTTCAGGGACTCCTGGGCGAAATTCCAATCCTCTGCCATCCATAAATTGGTTCTCGGAACCAAGACTTTCCTGCTGTTATAGATGACGCTGATCTTCTGCTCTTTCTGCTTTTGTTTCATCAATTTCTCCACAGAAAACTCTTTCGGAAATGCCTCCCTTTTTTCCGGCAGGTACGGCAGTGACCGCTCACTCTTTGGGTCTAAGCGCTGATACGCTCCATCTCCCTCATACTCAAGACACAGAATATCACATCCTGCATCTGCCAGAATGCAAAACAGGTCAAGCTCATATCTTCCCGGCGTTCCCTCATACAGAATTTTCGGCAATGTATCTGTCCCAAGCAGGTGGAGAATCCGCTCAAATTTGTAGTAAAGCCAGCACATAAATTTGATGTACGCATTGCGGATCATATCCTGGCTTTTTCCTTCATTTCTCATTTTCTCTAAAGTGTGGGACAGCGATGATGCCACATTCTCCCTCTGTTTCTGATTCAGCCTCGGCAGCCATTTTGCCAGCGCTTCTGTCAAAAAAGAGAGTTCCTGTGAAAAGGATTTGCCCATCATCTCTGTGTAATAGCTCAGCTGCTTCTCATCAGGGTTTGGAATCTTACCCTGAAGCACTACGCCACACCGCCTCGCCGCATCCAGATAACGCCCGATAAACTCTGCAATCTCGGCATTATAGTAAAAAATTCGATAAAAATAAACGCCTCTCCCTGGTCGTGCGGAAAGGCTGCTAAAATAATCATCCAGTTTCAGAAGTTGATCCCTTTTATATATCATTTCTACTCATCATCCCTCTAGCCTGCCACTTTTCTCAGAGGACAGCTGCCTTGCAGTGGAAAATCCACGATGCATTTCACAGCCGTCCTCCTCTTTTCCTCGTCTTATTATAGCACAGAGCACAAAGCGCTTCAATTCTTTTCAATTAATTTATGGAAAATTCAGTTTTTTTCAGTAAATATTATATCTGTTCCATTTAATATTTTTTTCATTCTATCACTCTCTTGGCACATCTGTGAACGATCTTAGCGTATTTTTTAAATCTCTATACGCTCTCCGACCTCGCAGATCTGAGAAATTTGTCCATCTGCGATCAGATAAGCCTCCCCATATACTCTTGTCTGACCATCCTGCACACAGAGATAGCTTCCATCCACCAGAGCATAGAATTTTCTTCCCATACTGTCTGGATAAGTGATCTCCTCAAACAATCGTTTTCCGTCCAGCACGATATCTTTTACCATCTGGTAATGCGGCAAAACCATCACATCCGTCAATCCCAGTCCCGGAATAAAACGCTGATAATCCGGGTCGATCGATTCTCCCTCCAATTCTGGCTGCGCATAGACCGTCTCAGCGCTGTTCATCGTACCCGCGCTGATTCCAATCACAATTCCATCATAATCTCGCATCAGACTCTTAAGACCGATCTTCTGAAAAAATGCATTCTGTGTCGGCACATGTCCTCCCGCAAGGACAATCACATCACTCTCTTGCACCAGATTTTCAGCATCCGCTTCGTTTCTTTCATCGCAGATTGTCATGCCGGAAAGGGACAATCCGTGAAAGGAAAATGCTGCCTCAAATGTCTGTGCCATCTCATCATTTCGCTCAAAACTCCCAGGATCTGCGCTGACAATCAGGCATTTCGAATCTGGTTTCCAATATTTTGATAAGTTGCTCACAAATTCGTTTGCCTCGTTTAAAGTACATGGGATGTGTATCTCCTGCGGCACACCATTGCTGCAAGGACTGCTTGTCAAAAATGTGATCATACTTTTTTCCTCCTCTGTCATTCAACCGCCAACAGGCGTCGCTTTCTTATCTTTGTCAGACAGTAATCTCTATCTGGTTGTGTTCAAAATCTACGATACAGCTCTCATAATAACCATCGCCTGTCGTTCTCGGACCGCTCAGCACTTCATAGCCATCTTTCCGAAATCTCACTGTCATCTCATCAACTTTTTCCTTGCTGCCCACACGGAACGCGATATGTGCAAACCCTGTTCTCGTCAAACTCTTTTTTTCGTCCTCCATATCGGGTCTGTTCATGATCTCCAGGCGTGCGCCGTCCTCGAAACACAGAAAATAAGAGCGAAAATTTGTTTTTCGGTTATGGTATCCATCATTTGCCTTTGCGCCAAAGTAAGTGCAAAAAAATTCTTTTGCCTTCTCCAAGTCATTGACGTACATCGCTATATGTTCAATCTGCATCTGCTGTTTCCTCCCTTTGCTTTGGATTTCTCTTTTATTTTATCACGATTTTTTCAATGTTTACAGTCTTGCGTCACAAAAAAAGCAGTCCCTCACTCTCTGCCATAGGCATTCAAGATCAGAAACTGCTTCTCTTATTTCTCTATTAATCAGCGGGGCACCTTTCCTCTGTTCCCCGTCAGATTATTCTGTAGATTTCTCAGGCAAGTATTTTTCCTAAACCTCTGCATGCTTCTTTCGCCTCATCGTCTGGTTCTTCTGTACAGATGACACTTTCACATGCAAGTTCTGCGCCGTTGTCTTTACAATCTTCTTCCCATGTTCTCATCCACTCGCCATCTCCTTCAATTTCTGATCTCTCAGCTCTTTTTTCTCTTTTTCTCTATATTTCTCTTGACAAAACAGCATAAGTATGGGATGATGATATTAACATATGAATACTCATTCATATGTTCATAAATATAGAAAATTTTTCTGTGTGGACGATGACCGCTAATCTCTTCTATCGTCTTGCACAGTTGTTTACAATATGAAAGGGGGCTTCCTTTATGAAAAAAGTATATATTTTGCAAAATCTGGATTGTGCAAATTGTGCTGCTAAAATGGAACAGAAAATCGCATCTCTTCCCGGTGTGGAAGAAGCCACGATCACATTTGCCACCAAACAGCTCCGCATCACGGCAGAAAATCCTGATGCACTGATACCAGAGATCCAAAAAATCGCAAATTCCTTAGAACCGGATGTCAAGATTGTAGAGAGAGCCAGAAGTTCGAACCGCCGTATAGCATCATCGTCTGACTTTTCCTTCTCTCAATCATCAAAAAACTCACAGGAACACCATCACGATCATGAACACGAGCATGACCATGATCACTGTTCCTGCGGCTGTGAAGATCATAATCATAATCATGATCACGAACACGACCATCACCACGAGCATGACCATGATCACTGTTCCTGCGGCTGTGAAGACCATGATCATGAGCACGACCATCACCACGAGCACGACCATCACCATGTTCCTGGTCATCCTGAGGATTGTCAGTGTGAGCTGTGTCATCCACATGAAGAATACTGTGATGTCTGCGGTGAAAGTCTTGCCAACTGCACATGCCATATGCCCGATGCCGACTGTGTCAAGAGAGTTTATCTGATCGAAAATCTGGGCTGTGCAAACTGTGCCGCAAAGATGGAGCGAAAAATCAATGAAATTCCAGGTGTGACGAATGCAGTAGTTACCTTCGCCACAAAACAGCTCCGCGTCACAGCAAAGGATCCGGATGCTCTTTTAGATGAGATGCAGAAGCTCTGTTCCTCCGTGGAACCCGATATAAAAATCATTCCGAGAGACCCTCGTCCTAAAAGCGACGACGTTCTCCCCTTAAAAGAGACTTTTCCTGCTGCACGCCATCTTTCCGATAACACCAAGACGCTCTGTGCCCTTGCTGCAGGAGCGATCCTGTTTGTTGCCGGTGAGATTATGGAGCGCATAGGCTTATCCCTTGCCTCCACCGCTGTCTTTCTCATCGCTTACCTTATTCTCGGCGGTCGTATTTTAATCACTGCAGGCAAAAACATCCTGCAGGGACATATTTTCGATGAAAACTTCCTGATGAGCATTGCGACACTCGGCGCCATCCTGGTTCAGGACTATCCTGAAGCTGTCGGCGTTATGCTTTTCTACCGCATTGGAGAATTTTTTGAACACGTCGCTGTGGAGCGCAGCCGCAGCCAGATCATGGATGCCGTCGATATGAGGCCTGAAACTGTCACGCTGGTGATCGGCGAAACCACACGCAAAATTCCCGCTGAGGAGGCAAATGTCGGAGATATTCTGATGATCAAACCTGGGGATCGCATTCCTCTTGACGGAGTCATCATCGATGGTGAGAGCCGCATCGATACTTCTCCAGTGACTGGAGAACCCGTACCGGTCACCGCAAAATACGGCGACGAAGTAATTTCCGGCTGTGTCAACACCTCCGGTCTTTTAAAAATCCGTGTTGAAAAAGTACTTGAGGAATCTATGGTGACACGTATTTTGGATTCCGTAGAAAACGCTGCGGCAAGCAAGCCCAAAATCGATCGTTTTATCACACGCTTCGCGCGTGTCTATACTCCGTTCGTCGTATTTCTAGCGCTTGCCACCGCCATTATTCCTTCCCTGGTCACGGGAGACTGGCAGAAATGGGTTTATACTGCGCTGACTTTCCTTGTCATCAGCTGTCCATGTGCACTCGTCTTGAGCGTGCCGCTTGCCTTCTTCTCAGGAATTGGAGCTGGTTCTAAACGCGGTATCTTATTTAAAGGCGGTATCTCCCTCGAGGCAATGAAAGATGTCAAGGCTGTTGTCATGGATAAGACAGGAACGATCACAGAAGGCAATTTTGTTCTCCAACAGATTTCTCCTGTCAGCGGTGTCACTGAAAACGAACTTCTCAGTCTCTGTGCCAGCTGCGAGCTGACTTCCACTCACCCGATCGGAAACAGCATCGTTGCCGCCGCAAAAGAGAAAGATCTCAAGCTGACTGCTGCGACTTCCATCGAAGAGCTCGCCGGTCACGGTATCCGCGCCACCCTGTCCGGACAGACTATTCTGTGTGGAAACAAAAAACTGATGGAAAAACATCATATCCCGATGACCTCTCATCATGCCGCTTCCTTCGGCACAGAAGTGCTTGTGGCAAGAGATGGAATCTTTATCGGTTCGCTTGTGATCTCGGATACTCTGAAAAAAGACGCAAAATCAGCAATCTCCAAGCTGAAAAAGCTGGGCATCACAACGGCAATGCTGACCGGAGATGCAAAGGAAGCCGCCAATGCCGTAGCCAGAGAGACCGGCATCGACGAAGTCCATGCAAAGCTCTTGCCAGAAGAGAAACTGACGGAGTTGAAACGGATCCGCGACAGCCACGGTTCTGTCATGTTTGTCGGTGACGGCATCAACGATGCACCTGTTCTCGCAGGCGCTGATGTCGGAGCCGCTATGGGAAGTGGCGCAGACGCCGCGATTGAAGCTGCCGACGTTGTATTCATGACTTCAAGTATGGAGGCGATCCCGACCGCTCTCTCCATTGCCCGCGCTACCAGCAGAATCTCCTGGCAAAACGTCATCTTTGCCCTGATTGTCAAAGCGTTCGTCATGATACTCGGTCTTGCCGGTATCGCTTCCATGTGGCTGGCTGTCTTCGCCGACACGGGTGTGGCAATGCTCTGCGTGCTGAACTCCATCCGGATTCTGTACAAAAAGGACAACTAATATAACAATTTTTACACGCAAAATATTTTTTCATCCGATGCCTGTTCTGATCATCTCCCACAAAATCTTTCTCTTCTTTTTGTGGAATATTGTCGGAACAGGCACATTTTTTACATAAAAATCCATTTTTTATAAAATTTTAACTACTAAAATCAAAAATATACCATTTCTTTTCCTCAGTTTCTATAGTAAAATAAATTACAGGGATTTTCTTCCTTTTTCCTCAATTTCATCAGATTGACCAAAAATCAAGAATATATCCTTTGCGTGTGATCATTGCCAGCCCAATCGATCATGCTCCCCAAGACGCCTTCAAAGCAAAGGTATTTTCTCTGCTTTGTCTTCATGGTCCTGGTACGCCATGATACTATCCGTGCTCTCAGCATAGATTGCTGACTGACCAAGGGGATATGGATAGAAAACAGTATCAGATGAGAAGGTAACAAAACTATACTATGAATGAAGGAGGTTCCTATTTTCATGAAAAACAAAAAAGTGAGAACGATGGGCATTTGCCTGTCTGTCGCCATGGTCGCGAACACCACATCGCCTATGGCTGTCATGGCACAGACATCTGAAAAATCCACCCCGTCCGTGACGATCAAAGTGGATCATTCTCGTTCTGTCTTGTTAAAGGCAGAAGAGCCGACTGTCGCGACTTCCAAGGTATATGATGGAACAGTCAATGCCGAAATTTTGGATCTCGGTCAGATCTCTGGCATCAAAGATGGGGACGATGTTTCCGTGGAGGCAGTCGCTGAATACGAAAACAAAGATGCTGGTTCTGACAAAACCATTATCATTACTTATAATTTGACGGGCGAAGACGCAGACAAATATATTGCCCCAGACAGCATCTCCATCGCGGAATGCGAAATTCTTCCCAAACCTTTACAGGTAGTCAATGCAAAAGCATCCGACAAAACGTATGACGGAACCGTTTCTGTTCAGCCAGATCAGACATCCCTTGGCGCTCTGAATGAAAAAGAAATCATTGAGGGCGATGATGTGGCTCTTGACACCTCAAAGGTTGTGATGACGGTCTCCAACCCGGATGCCGCCAAAAAGAAACCTGTCACAGCAGAAGGCTATGCACTGACAGGGGAAGATATCGGAAATTATGAGCTGTTAGATCCTAAGGTGACAGTGACGATTTATCCAATCGAATATGACGCTGCTGTTCTGGAGCAAATCAAGTGGAATCAAGTAGAATTTGAATATAATGGTTCTGAACAGAAACCTGAAATTTTAGCGGACACGCTTCCTTCTGGTGTGTCAGTGAAAGATTACAACTACTCTGAAGACTGTGTCAATCCAGGCACAGAAAAGACGGTCAGCGCAACGCTCTCGTGTGACAGCAAAAATGTCACTCTTACAAACTCTTCCATCTCAACACAGTGGAGCATTGTCCCTTGTCAGCCGACTGTAGAGATTGATTACATCAATGAGACCGTGACGATCACTTATCCAGAAAACTATCAGGATATTCCAGGGGTACAGGCAGGCGTCTCCTACACCGCTGAGAAAGAAGTCAAAAACGATGGCGCCAGCTCTGTTCTCCAGCTGACAGACTGGGATCTTCCACCTGCCGCTGACGCCAAAAATGTCACTGTCAAAGGTATGCTTTTCAACGAGCAGAGCGAAGTTTTCTATGCCGATGAGATTTCCATCCCATCACGCCCTGTGTTAGAGGAGAGCGCAGCCGAGACTGCAGCTGCTCAGATCGCAGGCAGCTGGACTGCAACGACAGACAGCCTCACCTGTGATGAGTGGACGTCATCTGATTTAGAAATGCGTCTCGTATTTGCAGACGGATCGACAAGCGATTGGAAAGATGATGCTTCCTTCTCTGATTTAAAAGCGGGCACTCATATTGAAAGCGTTCAATTCCGCTCCAAAGCGATCGAAGGCAAACAGTTTGCTTCTGTTTTACAGACCGAGGCAGTGGACTTATATGTTCTTCAGGAAAGTACGATTTCCATGAAGAGTGAATTTGGAAAAGTATATGACGGTGAGCCTGCTTCTGTAGAAAATGATTTCTATACTTACAATGGCGACGGCGAAGTGGCTGTCACATGGTATGATTTGGATGGAAATCTTCTTGAAGAAGCTCCGACGGAAGTGGGAACATACCACATCATACTCTCTGTGGCACAGACTGCTCAGTACACAGCAACCTCCACAGAACCGATGACATACACCATCTCAAAAATGCAGGCTCCTGGAATTCTCTGGCCAACTGCAGAAGGAATCACATATGGTCAGTCTCTCGCTGACAGTGCGCTCTCTTCCGAAGATGCGGCAGGTTCCTTTGCTTGGAAAGATTCTTCCATTTTGCCATCCGTCTCGGACAGCGGCAAAACATCCTATACTGTTGTTTATACGCCAAATGATACCGATCATTACGATTACTCTAATGTCACTCTGGAGCGCGGCATCACGGTGTCTGTCCAGAAAGCTTTAGCAACCATCGATACAAGCGCTGTCGCTCTTGCCTACACTTACAACGGAGAAGCTCAGGCTGTCAACTCTGGCGCTGTCTTGAATCACAGTGAGGCAGAACTGTCCTACTCCATCGAGGCTGTCACAGAACCTGGTTCTTACACCTTGACCGTATCCGCCCCGGAGACCGACAATTATCTCGCTGCTTCCGCTGACGTAGAAATCACCGTTGCGAAAGCTGTGGCTCCTGAAATTCTCTGGCCGACAGCTGGCGAAATCACATACGGTCAGTCTCTCGCTGACAGTGTACTTTCTTCTGAGGATACCTTTGGCTCCTTCTCATGGCAGGACGATTCCATCATTCCGGCTGTAGCTGACAGCGGTATCACTGAGTACACCGTTGTCTACACACCGAACGATACCGAGCACTACGACTACTCCGATGTTGCCCTTGAAAACAACATCACGGTATCTGTCCAGAAAGCTTTAGCAAATATCGATACAAGCGCTATCGCTCTTACCTACACTTACAGTTGGGAAGCTCAGGCTGTCAACTCTGGCGCTGTCTTGAATCACAATGAGGCAGAGCTCTCCTACTCCATCGAGGCTGTCACAGAACCAGGTTCTTATATCCTGACAATATCTGCTCCGGAAACTGACAACTACCTCGCCGTTTCCACTGACCTGGAACTGACGGTTGAAAAAGTTCCAGCTCCTGAAATCATCTGGCCGACTGCAAGCGCACTCACATATGGTCAGGCTCTGGCTGACAGTACACTCTCATCCGAAGATGCCGCTGGCTCTTTCGCTTGGCAGGATGGCTCGATCACTCCGTCTGTAGCTGACAGCGATACCACAGAGTATACCGTTATCTATACACCAAATGACACGGATCATTACGATTATTCGAATGTCACTCTGGAACATACCGTCACGGTATCCGTTGAGAAGGCAGCTGCCTCCATCGATACAACCGGTATTTCACTCTCTTACATCTACGATGGAGAGGCTCATGCTGTCAACTCTGGCGCTGTCTTAAATCACAGTGAAGCAGAACTGTCTTACTCGATCGACGCAGTGACCGAACCTGGCACTTACACCTTGACCGTATCTGTTCCGGAGACCGACAACTATCTCGCTGCTTCTGCTGATGTGGAAATCACCGTTGAAAAGGCTCTGGCACCGGAAGTTCTCCTTCCGACAGCAAGCTCTATCACATATGGTCAGTCTCTCGCTGACAGTGTGCTTTCTTCTGAGGATACCTTTGGCTCCTTCTCATGGCAGGATGATTCCATCATTCCGGCTGTGGCTGACAGTGACACCACAGAATACGCTGTGGACTATACGCCAAACGACACGGAGCACTATGACTATTCAGATGTCGATCTGGAGTACGGCATCACCGTATCTGTCGAGAAGGCAGCTGCCTCCATCGATACAACCGGTATTTCACTCTCCTACATCTACGATGGAGAGGCTCATGCTGTCAACTCTGGCGCTGTCTTAAATCATGACGAATCCGAACTGATTTATTCTCTGGACAGTGTGACAGATGCCGGAACCTATACCGTATCAATTTATTCACAGGAGACCGACAACTACGTTGCTGCTTCCGCTGATGTGGAAATCACCGTTGAAAAAGCTGCTGCACCGGAAATTGTATGGCCGACTGCATCCGATATCACTTACGGTCAGGCGCTCTCCGAGAGCATTCTGACAGGCGGCATCACAGAATATGGCACTTTTGCCTGGGCAGAAGAGGTAGAACTTCCATCTGCCGGAACTGCTTCCTATGAAGTCATCTTCACTCCTTTCGACACAGCAAACTATGATTGGTCACAGAGTGAGTATAGAAGCGAAGTTGCCGTAAATATCGCAAAGAAACCGGTAAGTGTTACCGTACCGAGCTTTGAAAAGACATATGGCGATGCTGACCCTGATTTCACAGCCACAGCAGAAGGTATCCTTGAAGGTGATGTGCTGGCATATGAGCTGTCAAGAACCCCTGGAGAAAATGCCGGAACCTATGAAATCTCAGCTACAACCGGTGAACATTCCAACTATGAGATCTCTGTCCAGACCGGAACCCTGACAATCAGTCCGAAACCGCTGATTACTCTGGGCATAACATCCTCCTATATCACTGGATTTGATCAGGAAACACAGAATCAAACTGTCACCGTTACCATGCTCGACGGATCCACACCTCTTACAGAGGGAACAGATTACACCTTAAATTATGATGCAAACTCTGCATCCGTCACTGTCTCCGGTATCGGCAACTATTGCGGAGAGCAGAAATACAATGGTTTTATCCTGAATCGTTCCAACGAGCTGTGCTCCTTTGATACCGCTATTCTTCTCGATGAAGCTGCAAACCAAAAAACACTTTCCATCAAGACCTTCAGCAACCGCAGTCAAACCGGTGAAGAAGTACTCGACTCTTACGGAAATCCAGTTTATTCACAGCGCAACTTATCTTTGAGCCGTGAATTCCTTGATTCTCTCGCAGCACAGTCGATTACACAGATCTCTTTACAGGTAGAAGAAGCAATCCTCATGATTCCTCTCGATTCCTTGACAGCTGACAGCTATCTTGTACGCCTCGCTCCGATGGAATACGAGGATATGACCTGGAGAGAATTCATGATTCTGGATGAATATGTAGAGTTATCCGATTCCTACCGTTTCCGCATCACAACACCATTGAGTGCAGAAGAAGCGGAAAAACTTGCATCCGAGGGAGCAGAGGTTCCGACCGAAAAAGATGTGACCTCCCAGATCGCAGGTTTGAGTGCCCGGATTGAAAAATCTGAGAGTGAAAAAGCCGCACAGGCAGAGGGAAGCCAGTTTGCTGAGCGCAAAGTTCTTCTCGTTCTCAGAGAATCTGAAAGCTACGATGCAGCAAGAGTAGAACTTGCTGTCACAGATTTACAAGACTCTTATCAGATGCAGCTTCCAGCAAGCGGTATGATCTGTCTTGTTCAGGACCGACCGGAAAATCAGTACTGATAAACCGTCCTTGAAAGAGGAAACCATAAGTATTGAAAAAGGGAGCGGCTTGACTGTTCAAACAGTCGAGCCACTCCTTTTTTCATTTTCCTCTTTCTTCCATCTCACCGAATCACCAGATACACAAAATATCCGGCATACATCACTAACATCAAGATTCCTTCTTTTTTGACAAGTTTCTTATCATTGCCCACACAGACCCACAGTAAAACTGCGGATGCGATTGCCATGATTCCATCCACCATAAATTCTCTCGAATAGGGAATGGTCGTGATCAGGCTGCTCGTTCCCAGAACAAACAGAATATTAAAAATGTTGCTCCCCACAATATTTCCAATCGCGATATCTGCCTCGCCTTTGCGTGCCGCTGTGACCGATGTGACAAGTTCCGGAAGCGATGTTCCAAATGCGACAATAGTTAAACCAATGATGCGGTCACTGATTCCGACCAGCTTTGCCAGATACGTTGCGCTGTCAACCGCCAGATTGCTTCCCCAGACAACGGCTCCCATGCCCGCCACTGTCATCACAATCAACAACCACAGCGGTCTCTTTTTGCTGTTCATGCTCTCTTCTTTCTTTGTCTTCGCAATCCAGAAAAGATAACAAAAAAATCCGACGAATAAAATCCACAGAAGAACACCTGAAACTTTTCCTAATTTTTCGTGTCCGCTTCCGAGCACAACGAGAATCACAGTGATAAACACCACAAATGGAATCTCATATTTTACGGTCGATTCCTCCACCTTCAGTGTTGTAATACAGGCAGTGATGCCCAGGATCACCAGAATATTCAAAATATTACTGCCCAAAACATTTCCGATCGCAATCCCATCACTGCCCTTTCCTGCTGCACTGATACTGATCGCTGCCTCCGGCGCACTTGTCCCAAAAGCGACAATCGTCAATCCAATAATCAAGCTCGGCATTCCAAAATGATCGGCGATCCCTGATGCCCCCTCAACAAAATAATCTGCTCCTTTCATCAGCAGCAAAAAGCCAAAAATCAATACGATGACCTGCCAGATACTCTCCACCGCTTTCCCTCCATTTCTAAAAAAATCAGGGGCTGCCGCAAAAAGATTCAGAGTGCGAAAATTTTCTCAAAATCAGATCTCTTTCGTCTCTCTCTTTTTGCGATGCCCCTGTCCTTCTTGTTGCTTGTTTTTTATCAGCTCACAGCCAGATTATAAATCTTACTCACTACATCTTCCGATGACAGCGCCTCTGCATTATTCAGGAAAATGATATCCTTGATTCCTTTCGTGATCACCAGATTCGACAAGCTTCCACTGTAATAACGGTAATCCAAGACATAGACATCCTGATAATGGTCTACAAGGAATGGAACAAATGCATTTCCATAGGATTCCTTTATGACAACACACGCACTGCCGTCTGTGATCTGCGGATTGTGGATCTCCTCATACGGCTGATCTCCTCCGATGAAACACATATATTTTGAATTCTCATCATACTCCGTCGCATCGGAGATGACATTCCACTGATATTCGATGCCGTCATAGCTAACAAAACTCATATCGTTTGTCCCATTCGGCACATATGCCACAACGGTATCCGGATTATTTCTCAGCGCCTCTGCCTGATTGCTGCTCGCATAGAATGTTCCGTAGAATCCCGGGAACTCCAACGTCTCAAACTGGTCGAGTGTGTGAGGCGTGATCCCTTTGACCTTTGCGAATTCTACATAAGTATAATACGCTCCGAGCGCTGTCCAGTGATGATCTGTTCCAAAATACAGGTACTCACTGTTGTGGGCACGGAGTGAATCATACGGGTTGACAACCTGAACTCCGTCCGTCATCTTCTTTGCAATATACTGGAATGCCTGCCCCTGATTGCTGGAATATAGCTCTTCCTGAATCGCATCGTCGAGATTCACACCGATGCTCGTCGGTGCCAGAATATCGTAAACCGTAATTCCGTAATCTTTGAGGATTGCGGAACAGGTGCTGAGTCCCATCGCATACGTATCTGCCGCTGACTGATTGAAATAGTAAACACTGAATGCCCTGTTATCTGCCACATACACGGTTCCGAAAGTTTCTCCCTCTTCATGGATTGTTCCATCTTTCAGTGGCTCCGTCTGTTCTTCTGTCTGAGGCTCCGTCTGTGCCTCTGTCTGCGCTTCTGTCTGAGCTTCCGTCTCATTTTGAGCTGTTGAGTTATCTGGCTGATTTGATGCAGTGTCGACACTCTCCACCTCATCGAGATCCGGGATCGCATCTCCCTTTTTCAGGTCACCGTAAATCTGCTGCTGTTTGAGACCATACATCGATGTCATCACCGTATTTCCCGCAATCAGCTGATCTCTCATCGGGAATGTATCTGCATACCACAGACCGATGTTTGAAGTATATGTGCCATCCAGGAAATCTCCCACCGAAAATTCCGGGAAAGAGGTCAAATCTCGCTTTTCCACCGATGAAACGGTCGGGCGGATCGGAATCATCAGTCCGACAGCCGTCATCACAAGCAGACATCCCATCGGCACTAACACTCTCAGCGCCATATACTTTTTTCTGACCTGTTTTCTCTGTTTCAAAAATTGTTTTTTATTCATAATCCCCATATCCTCTCTTATGTACAAAGACATATCACATTTTAAGCTCACGCAGGGGCATTTCTGCCTCTTGCCTGGCTAAAATTGGAAATACAAAAACGGATGATAGCTGTTGCCTGCCATCGTCATAGTCGAAAGAACCAGCAAGACAATCGGATAAATTAATTCTGCCGCATACAGAAGATGCGGTATCGCAAATCTTCTCCGGCAAAACAGTGCAAATTTTTCAACTGCCTTTTTCGGCAGAGGTGTCGAGCCGATGATCGCCACAATGATAAAGAAGATATTACTTTTCAGGACAATGCCGACCTGCATGCTGGAAAATCCATTTCCATTCAATCCAAACATGCCTTTTAATGCGGTACCCATTACTCCCAAATCAGTAAAGCGGAATAAAATCCATCCGAAGTACACCACGACAAGCAAATAAATGTGCTGAACCACCTTTGGAACCTTTTTAAATTTTTCAAGCAGAAATCCTTTTTCCAAGACAAGGAAGCAGAAGAAGTATAATCCCCAGAAAATGTAATTCCAGCTCGCTCCATGCCACATTCCTGTGAGGAACCATACAATAAACAGGTTCACGTACTGGCGCACTTTCCCTTTTCTGTTTCCTCCCAGCGGGATATAGACATAATCGCGGAAGAAAGATCCCAGAGAAATGTGCCATCTTCTCCAGAACTCTGTCACACTCTTCGACACATATGGATAATCAAAATTCTCGTGATAGTGGAATCCAACCATTCTTCCCATTCCGATTGCCATGTCTGAATAGGCTGAAAAATCAAGGTAGATCTGGAGCATATAAAACAAAATACCCATCCAGATTCCCAGTGCCGGTGTCGCCTTCAGAGAAGAAACATCTGCCGGGACAAGGCGATCTGCAAGTGTTGCCAGACCATCTGCCAGAATCAGTTTTTTTGCCAATCCGACCATAAATCTGGTCATGCCGTCCGCCATCTCTGAGAGTTTCACTCTCCTGTGATCAATCTCCTCTGCCACATGCTGATAGCGCACAATCGGTCCGGCGATACACTGGTGAAACAGACTGGAATACAAAAGCAGCTTCCAGTAGTGCTCCTGTGCCGGTACTTCACCGCGATAGACATCCACCACATACGACAATAGCTGGAAGGTGTAGAATGAAATTCCGATCGGGAGAACGATCTGCGGTATATTCTCCGGGAATCCCGTGATTCCCTGCAGAATTCCGAGGAAAAATCCTGTGTATTTAAAATATCCCAAGATGGCAAGCATCAGCACAATCGCCGCAATCAAAATCATCTTTCTGACTTTCTCTTCATCTGATCGGTCAATCAAAATGCCGGCACCCCAGCAGATCGCTGTCATAGAAAGCAAAATCAGTAAATATTTCGGTCCTCCCCAGCTATAAAAAATCAGGGAGGAGACTAACAGCGAAATATTTTTTTGCTTTGTCGTCTTACATAAAAAATATGCCAACAGACTGAGCGGCAAAAACAAAAATACAAATATCATACTTGAAAAAACCATTATTTACTCCCGCCTATTCTTCTTTAACTTTTTTGGAACTTTCCCTAGCCCTCACCGCTGTTTTTCCTTGTCGTACAAACATACACGGTATCTCCAATTTCATCTCCGGGTTCGTGAATAGTTGCCATTTTATCGCATTTTCCGCTATATTTCGCGTTCTTTTTTATTATCGCACATTCTTTTTAAAATTGCATCACCGATTTTTCTTTTTTTGTACAAAATTTTTTGTCCATTTTAGAGCTTTTCTCGTTTATTTTCACAAAGGATCCCCCTTTCTCCTCTGTTCAAAAAAGGAGACTGCATCCAATGTGCAGTCTCCTCTCCGATTTCAGCCACAGTTCTTGCTATTGCTCGTCTGACTTTGCCGTTTTCAGCCTGAGTCTTTCTCGTCGCATAAAGATTTACTCTTCCGTCTGTGCCTCTGCCGGACTTGCATCAGCATCGGTTGCATCAGCGATTGTCGCATCAGCCGGAGTCATCTCTTCTTCCTCCTCTGTGTAGACAGTGGACATACTGTCTTTAAAGTCAATCTTTGCTAACACTTTTGTCTTCACAGAAATATCGGCTCCTTCTTTCCAGCCCTCTATTGCCGTGTCGAATGCCTCTGACTGGCGGTCTAAGATCATCTCTTCTTTCTTCTCATCTGTCGCCTCACGGTCAAGCGCCGTCGTCAGCTGCACTACATAGTAGCCGTCATCCGCCTCAACCAGCTCTTCTGCAACCTGTCCTTCCTCTGTCAGAGCATCCGCTGCTGCTTTGATCTCCTCACTCAGCTCTATGTCATCTTCTCCGTATGTCGTGTAGGTTGCTGTGATAGTGTCATCCACTTTCTGCAAAACTTCTTCGAACTCTTTTCCCTTCTTCAGTTCATCCAGCACTTTCTGTGCTTTCTCTTTCGCTGCGTCTGTCGCATCGCCTGGTGTTGCCTCGCCCGGCGTTGCCTCGTCCTGTGCATCTCCATCGGTTGCGTCAGCCGGTGTCGCATCGACCGATGTCTCTATGCTGAAGAATGCGGTCGTGATTCCTCTCTGTGCCGCCTCCTCATCGGAAATCTCTGTGTCAGCGCTGTCATACAGTGCCGCCTGCATCTTGACATAAATCGTATCCAGCTCCAGCATCCGCACAACGGTGTCCTTGTCTGCTGTCATCGCATCCAGCGTCGCCTGATCATTGGAGGCAAGGAACTCATCTGCCGCCTTCTCCATCGCTTCTCTCTCTTCGCTGGTGATAGTCACATTGTATTCTGCCATGTGATCTTCCATCAGGTACATCTCCTCGAGGGATTCCAGCACCTCATTTTTCATATTTTCGCCGAGTGTCGTCTCCCCGTCCATGCTCTGTTCCCAGACGCTTACATCTGAGCTCAGCCCAAAATAAGCACCATATGCTGTGTAGAATGGTTCATACTGTGCCTGATTATAGCGCACTACAAAATTGAGCAGACCATACGGTATTTTGTCTCCGTTGACCGTTGCCACGGTAGAGTCTGATTTCACACCACATCCTGTCAAAGTCGATGCAGTCACACATACGCACATTCCTGCTATCATAAGTTTCTTTGTAAACTGATTCATTTTTTCCTCCTCACACCGGATATTCGCTGCTTTTTCTTTCCGCCGTCCGACCGGTTTTCTCATGATTTCTTTCTATTATAGTCTTTTTTTTCAGCATGGGCAAGCCTTTCCTTGCCTTTCTATCTCATTTACACAATTCCGTCACAATTTTCTGTTGATCTCCACGATCACTGAAGAGCGGAAATTTTTTCTATCATCTCTTCGGTCAGACGCAGAATATCTTCCTTCTCCTTTCCATTTTTCGCTGGTTTCTGATACAGAAAATATGGGTTTGTGTCGATCACAAATTTGATTCTTCCCTTGCTCCCTTTCACGAGGGCATCAATTTTCATCGCATCTAACTTCGCATGTTCAAAGAGCGTGAAACGAATCGTGTCACCTTTTTGCACAATCTCTGTGATATAAGCTCGGTGTGCCTTTGCCTTGAGCTGTGCTGCCATCAGAAGATTTTGAACCGGCTTCGGAGGTTCCCCGAAACGATCCAGGAGTTCTTCCATCATATCGTCGTACTCTTCTTCGGACTCAATGCCGGCGATCCGCTTATATAAATCCAACTTCTGGTATTCATTCTTGATATATCGATCTGGAATGTAAGCATCGATATCGATGTCAATGGAGGTCTCATATGTCTCACCTGGCTGTGCCTCTCCCTTAAATTCCCGCACTGCCTCATTTAGCATCTTGCAGTAAAGATCATATCCCACTGCTTCCATGTGACCATGCTGCTCCACTCCCAGCAGATTTCCTGTCCCGCGGATCTCCAGATCACGCATTGCAATTTTAAATCCAGACCCCAGATCAGAAAATTCCCGGATCGCTGCCAGTCTCTTCTCTGCCACTTCCCTTAACACCTTATTCCGCCGGTACATCAAAAAAGCATATGATGTCCGATTCGAGCGCCCGATGCGGCCGCGAAGCTGATAGAGCTGAGAAAGCCCCAAGGTGTCGGCGTCATGGATAATCATCGTGTTGACATTCGAGATGTCGAGCCCTGTCTCAATGATCGTCGTGGAGACCAGCACATCTATCTCTCCATTGATAAAATCATACATGATTTTTTCCAGTTCCCGCTCTTTCATCTGACCGTGCGCAAACGCCACCTGAGCGTCCGGCACCAGCTTTGCGATGGTATTTGTCATCTCCACAATCGTGTTGACTCTGTTATAGACGTAGTAAACTTGACCGCCGCGCGACAGCTCCCTGTTGATTGCCTCCCGCACCATCTCTTCATTGTATTCCATCACATACGTCTGAATCGGCACGCGATCCATCGGAGGCTCTTCGAGCACACACATATCCCGGATTCCGATCAGACTCATGTGTAGAGTCCTCGGAATCGGCGTTGCAGTCAGTGTCAGGACATCGACCGTATCCTTCAATTTCTTGATTTTTTCTTTGTCCGCCACGCCAAAACGCTGCTCTTCATCGATGATCAGAAGTCCCAGATCCTTGTACTGTACATCCTTTGAGAGCACGCGATGTGTTCCAATCACGATATCGACAAGACCCTTTTTCAAGTCTGTCAGTGTTTTTTTCTGTTCTGCCGGTGTTCTGAAGCGGCACAGCAGATCCACGCGCACCGGAAAATCCTTCATTCTCTGCGAAAAGGTATTATAGTGCTGTTGTGCCAGAATGGTCGTAGGCACAAGATACACGACCTGTTTGCTGTCCTGAACTGCCTTAAATGCCGCACGGATCGCAATCTCTGTCTTGCCGTATCCCACGTCACCGCAGATCAGGCGATCCATGATCTTTGTGCTCTCCATGTCTTTCTTTGTCGCCTCAATCGCAGCGATCTGATCCTCCGTCTCCTCATACGGGAACATCTCTTCAAATTCACTCTGCCAGATCGTATCCTCCCCGTAACAAAATCCCTTGTTCTCCTGTCGCTTTGCGTATAAGTCCACAAGGTCTTTCGCGATATCCCGCACCGCTTTGCGCACCTTAGTCTTTGTCTTGTGCCATTCCTGTGTCCCCAGCTTGTTCAGCTTTGGAACTTTCGCATCAGAACCGGCATATTTCTGGATCAGGTCAAGCTGTGTGGCAGGGATATAGAGATTACTGCCGCTGCCGTACTCAATCTTCATGTAGTCCTTTGTCACCTTATCCACTTCAATCTTTTCGATTCCACGATAGATGCCAAGACCATGATTTTCATGGACCACATAGTCGCCCACATTTAATTCTGAAAAGCTTTGAATCTTGCGTCCCTCATACGTTTTCTGGCGTTTTTTCTTCTGCCTTTCCTTTCCGAAAATATCATTCTCTGATAAAATCGCAAAGCGGATCATCGGATATTCATATCCCTTCGCACTGTTTCCGTACAAGACTAAAATCTCTCCCGGCAAAATCTCACGTTCCAGATCCTCAGAATAGACGCTGTTCAATCCATTTTCCCTCAGATCCTCTGCGAGACGTTTTGCCCTCGTTCTCGATCCCGAGAGCACAATCACACGGTATTTTTCTTTCTTCCATCTCAAAAGATCTTTCACCAGAAGTTCAAAACTTCCATTATATCCGCTGATCGTTCTCACACTCAGATGAAAACGCGCGGAAAGTAAAAAAGAACTGTGCATCTGTTCCAGCGTGCAAAGTCCTGCGCAGTTCTTTCTGTTTAATCTCGCGGTAATTTCTTCTAAACCATATAAGATTTCTGCCTGTGTCGGGAGCACATATCCTCCCTCAAGCCGGCTTGTCATATTCTCACGAAATTCCAGTTCCACCGCCCTTCCCTGACGACAGATCTCCTCTGGTTCGTCGAGAAAAAACAAGGTCTTATCCGGATCAAAATAGTCGAGAAAAGACACTGTCTGCGGATAAAAATAACCCACATAACTCTCGAGTCCCATCGTGCCGCTGAACTGTTCTAACTGTTCGCTCACTTCTTCTACCGTTGTCTTCAGCCGATGTGCCTCCTGTGTTTTCTGTTCGCTGCGCAGCTTTTGACCCACAGTTTTCTCTTCTCTTTTCATCTTCTCGATTCCTGCCTGAAGGCGTTCCCTGTCTACCATCATCTCCGTCGCCGGATAGATTCTGACACGCTCCAGATTCTCTATGGATCTCTGGGATTCTGCATCAAAGCTGCGAATCGAATCAATCTCTGTATCCCAAAGCTCAATGCGCACCGGATTTTCTTCTGTGAGAGGAAAGATATCCAGGATTCCTCCTCTGATGGCGAACTGTCCAGACGCTTCTACCTGTACTGTCTTTTCATATCCAATGCTCACCAGCTTTTTCTGGATCTCTTCAAGGTCCAGCTCATTCTCCAGTGAGATTTCCATCACATGCTGCTCAAAATATTGGAAAGGTACAAGATGATCCATACACCCTGCCATCGTGGTGATGACAGTCAGATTCGGCTCCTCAATCAATGCCTTCAGCGTTGAGATTCTCTGTTTTTCTATCAGATTTCCGTGGATATCTGCGTTATAAAACATCAGATCACGCGCTGGATACAGCACAACATTCTGGTCAAATGTCCGGTAGTCATCGTAGATTTCCTTCGCCTTCTTGTCACTTCCTGTCAGGATAACGCGGTATGGTCTGTCCTGACCTGCTACATAAATCAGATGACATTTCTGAGAGTCAAGGCACCCAGAAACCTCGATCATCCCACGGTTATCCTTCAATTTTTCTCTGATATTCTGAAATTCATTTAACTGTTCCAACGGTTGAATAAAGGTTTTCAAAATTTACCCCTTCCTGTTATACTCATTCATCGCCGCATCAATCCCCTGTGTCATCATCATGACTGCTGCCTGCGCCGCGCGCTCCAGCGCTTTGTCAATCACTTCCCGATCCTCTTTCGAGAATCTTCCCAGCACATAGTCAGCCAGATCCCATCCTGACGGCTTTTCGCCGACACCGACTTTGACGCGCTTGAACTCCGATCCCCCAAGATGAGCGATAATACTTTTGATTCCATTATGCCCTCCGGCACTCCCTTTTCCTCTCAGGCGGATCTGCCCCGGTTCCAGACTGATGTCATCATAGATCACAATCAGTTCTTCCTTCTCATCAATTTTAAAATAATCGACAAGTTCTCTCACACTCTCCCCACTCAGGTTCATGTAAGTCTGAGGTTTTGCCAGAATCACCTTCTGACCCTCAATCACTCCCTTGCCGTAAAGTGCCTTATATTTTTTATCTTCAACTGAAATATTGTACTTGTCTGCCAGCACATCGATCGTGTCAAACCCCACGTTATGCCTTGTCCTTGCATACTGACTCGTAGGATTTCCAAGACCCACAATAATATACATTGCCTCACGTCCTTTCTAAACAGATATTTCTGCTGCCGCAGGCATATCCATTTCCGATCTATTTTATCGAAAAATTCTTTTTCTGTAAAGCCAAGAAATTATTTCTCCATAGGCAAAATCTGCCGAAAATAATCCCGCATCTCCCCGACGGTCATACCTGTCGCTTTTTTGAACACTTTATAGAAATAATTGGAATTGCTGTAGCCTACACTCTTTCCTATATCCTTCACCGTATCGCCGCCCTGACGGATCAGCTGTAGAGCATGCCTGAGCCGGATTTCCGTCAAGAGATCGATAAAATTCTGCTTGAGCTGCTGTTTAATCAGACGGCTCAGATAGAAGGAGCTGATCCCGATCTTCTCTGCGATCTCATCGAGTGAGAGATCTTTCTGATAATTCTTTTCTATATACAAGACTGCCTCTTCCACATAGGCATTCTGTATTTTCTTCGTCTGCAATCGTTCCCGGAAAATCTGAAGTGCTCTGGCTGTCTCATCGCACAGTTCCTGCTGTGTGTTGCATTTTTGTAATTCCTGCATCTCCTTGATGCACGAAAATGGCAGCGCAGCCAGACCATACTGACTTTTCATGCGCTCATATACCGATAAAAGTAAATTTAAAATTGCAACCCTTGATACATCGATCGTGTACGATTCTTCCTCCAGTTTCTTTAGAAACTGCTCTACCTGTCTTTTGATCTCGCCTGAGGAATCACTTTTCTTCATCATCTCATTTGAAATGACATCCAAACACTGGTCAATCGGAACAGCCGCATATGTTTTCGACTTCAGTTCATCAAAAAATCCAACCTCATTCTCTTCGCGGTGAAGTGCAAGATTACATTCACGAAATGCTTCGTGCATTTTTCCAAATTCTTCTTTCCACTGGCTGAATCCGAACCGGACCGTCACTTTCATTTTTTTCAGAATTTCACCTGCCAGCACACTGGCAATGTTTTTTGCCCACGGCTGATAATTGTCCCTCGTCACTTTTGATCCAAGAATTAAATAGAGATAAATAATCCCCTGGTACTGCTTGATCTGATATTGACACAATGCGTACAACTCCGCTGAGATGATCTTCTCTATCTCAGAGAGACACTGCGATGGCTCGCCCATCTCCTTTGACAAAACTGGCAAAACAGCCGCAAAAATTCCGCCTTGATACGGTTCCGGAAGCGTCTGACACAAAATATGAAAGCTTTCCTCATTAGGCTGTCCTAAAATGATCGATGACATGATGTCATCCCCCACTGCCTTTTTCATCCGTTCCATCATCTGATTCGTTTCCTGAAAAATTTTCGAGTGCTGACGCTCTCTGTCGATATCGCCCAGCACACGGTTGAGCGTGTCAATAAAGTTCTGGTGCTCGATGGGCTTTAAGAGATATCCAGAGGCACCCAGTGCAATCGCCTCCTGAATGTAGTCAAAATCATTATATGCCGTGTTGATAATAATTTTTATAGAGAATGATTTCAGTTTCAGAATTTTGAGTGCTTCCAGCCCTGTAAGCCCTGGCATATTGATATCCACAATCGCAATATCAGGATGATATTTTTCCACGCTTTTCAAAAATTCGATCCCATTATGCGCGCTTGGAAGTAAGTCGATGTTGGAAAAATGATTTTGAATTCTCATCTCCATCCCACGGCATTCGATTGCCTCGTCATCTGCAATAATAAGAGAATACATGGAATTTACCGCCTTTCTATATATATCTATTGAAAAAGCCCAATCTCAGTGGACGGCAGACAGAGCGCTTGCGCACCTGGCTGCACGGAGCAATCCGGTGGGCTTTTATGATTTGGTAGTGACGCCGTCAGGCGCCATGTCTGTTTGGTTTATAGTTTATAAGGAAGCAGAATCTGAATCTGTGTCCATTCCATGGGAACACTTGAAATCTGAAACTGTGCCTTTTGATCATAAAAAATCTGAAGACGCATATACACATTGGCAAGTCCTACTTTCTGTGTCTGTACCTCTTGGCAATGCAGCTCTTCCATCAGTTCCTGGACTCTCTCTTCTGACATGCCAAGTCCATTGTCGCCGATTGATATGATTCCAAGCTCCCTCTCTTCATCGTAAGAAGTCTTGATCTGCACAATACCATTTTCTGTATAGGAACCCACTCCATGTGTGATTGCATTCTCCACAAGAGGCTGTAAAATCAGACATGGAACCTGAATCTGATGAAAACGCTCATCCAACTCAAACTCAAATTCAATGCGCTCTCCAAAGCGCTGTTCCTGCAGATAAATATAATTGCCAAGCATCGACAGTTCCCTCGCAAGCGTCACCGACTTTCCCATAAAATCCAGGCTGTAACGCAGAAGCTCTGCTGTCTTTCCAAGCAAAAACACAGTTGTCTCCGAGTCTCCCATATATGCGGTCTGACCGATCATATTGAGCGTATTAAACAGAAAATGGGGGTTGATCTGCATCTGCAATACTTTTAATTCACTGCTCTTTAATTGATTGTTGATTTTTAAATTTTCCAGTTCTTTCTCGCGCAGCGCCACCTTGGCGCTCGCATTTTCCTCGATTTCTTTGATATACGTCTGAATCTGTTCGATCATCGTGTTGAACGCCTTCACCAGAATCATCGTCTCATTGTTTTCCCGATCCAGCACAGGGATCCTCTCAAATTGATCAATCTTTCCGTCCAGGATCATCTCTGCTGACTGGGTCAGATTCTGAATCGGCTGTACGATCTGATTCGTCAGCCTTTTGGCGCGCTTCAGCCCGGTGACAAGCAAAAGCACAAGACACACCGTCAAAAGCATTGCGTATGCAAACATCTTTTTGTACAGTGTCTTCTGAGTCTGTCTCGCATTCTCCAGCATCGTCATATGAAGATTGTTGAAATCCGAGTAGATAATCTCAAAGATCTCCTCTATCTCAGAATAAGTCTCATTGACCTCCGACAAAATATTGGGGTTGAGAGGATCTTTGTTCAACATATTTTTCTGAACCGAAAGCGTCGAAAACAGATTCTGATAACTTTTCATCAGTTCGCTGATGTCGTGGATGTCCCGCATATATCCACGGTTGATCTTTCTGCTGCCCAACTCTGTGAGCAGACTGTCCAGTTCCTCGAAATCCTCCAGGATCCCCTTTTCGCCCACATTCATGTCGTTCTGCCAGTATAGACCAATGTTTGTGTTCGTCTGACCCAGCTGCAGATAGAACTGGTTTAAGCTGAAATTCTGATTGATCGTGATGTCGTACTGTTTTGTCGTGGCAAGGTGAAAGCATAGTGTGCATATAGAAAACAAGATACCCATTGACAGCACCATAAAGAAATATTGTGTCAGACGATATTGTGTCGTATGTTTTTCTGAATGTTTTAATAAGTATGCCATGTTACATCTCCGCTCTTGTAATTGTAGACCTGATCCAGATTCTCTTTTTTGATGCTCTGTATATCGGTATATACAACCGAATCCATCTCCGTCTGACCTTCCAGATACTGATCCAGATATTCTACCGCCATCTTCCCCATCGTATAAGGATCCTGCTGAATCGTGGAATAAATTCTTCCTTCCTTGATATTCTCAAAAGAATACGATTCCACATCAAATGTCACAACTTTTAAATTTTTATATGTGATATCACCATTTAACAGAAGCTGATTGACCGAGCTGGAAGAATAACCTTCTGCACAGAAAATTGCATCCACCTGTGGATACTCCTCCAGCATATTTACAATCTGCTCTTTCATCATCATATAATTGAGGTCTCCCTTTAAAACAGTCACAACATTCAGGTTCGGGTATTGCTCAATCACAGAATTAAAACCATCGATTCTCTCCTGCTGATTGATAGAGGATTGTTGATTTGCTATGATGGCGACCGCACCTTTTCCCTCGGTCACCTCTGCGATATCATTCCCGGCAAGGCACCCTGCCTCAAAATTGTCTGTCCCGATGTAGCACAGACGCTCACTGCCTTCTATGTCACAGTCAATCAAAATGACCGGTATCCCTGCCTCACTCGCCATCTTCATGACCTCATTAAACTCATCTGAATTCTCGATCCCCGCTGTGATGATTGCATCTGCATGGGAATAAATCGCACTTTTTATGTAGCGAATCTGCTTTTTTGCATCTGATTCCGCGAAGCCAATGCATTTGACATTTATGCCACACTCTTTCCCTGCATCGAGAACCCCACTGGCTGCTGTTCCCCAATACCCTGCATTGGCAAACGGAGCGACAAAAGTCAGCCTTGTGGAATTTTTTTCCTCTTCCACCGATGTTCCCATGCCAGGATAGAGAAGGATCAAAAAAGCGGTCAAAAAGATTACTAAAATTATCATCATTGTCTTTCTCATCGCGTTCTCTTCCTTTCCTCTGTCAAAGATTTCTTTTATTTTAACATGATTTTCTACTTTTCACCACTTTTATCCAGAAAGTATTCATCTAATATTTACGCCACCTAGCGAATAATTTGAGCCAAAGAAATGAAAATGGCGCAGTTTCCTGCGCCATTCCAAAATTTTCTTACCATAAAAGCCTCGCGACTGTTTGTTACGCTTCCTCTGCCTCTGCTGCCTCTGCTGCTGCAACCTCATAGTGCTCCAGAATGATTTTCTGTACGCGCTCTCTCGTCTCCGAGTTGATCGGATGTGCGATATCGCGGTACTCTCCGTCGGAAGCCTTTCTGCTCGGCATAGCGATGAATAACCCTTTTTCTCCCTCAATCACCTTGATATCATGGACAACAAATTCGTCATCGATTGTGATCGATACAACTGCCTTCATTTTTCCCTCTTTTGCAACTTTTCGCACTCTAACGTCAGTAATTTTCATAACTTCCAAGCCCCTTTCCCTACATCGTTTTTTCATTATAAAACATATCGCTCGTTCTTCTCAATTACGATCTTAATTCCGTCTTCTCCGATGTGGTAGGAATTAGCGCGAATTGTGTCACGACTTTCTACAATACAGTTTTCGATATGTGTATTGTCTCCCAGATATACATCATTTAAGATGATTGAATTTTTGATTACGCAGTTTTCACCTACAAATACCTTCTTGAACAGAATCGAGTTTTCCACATATCCATTCACAATGGAACCGCTCGATACCAGACTGTTCTTCACCTCTGAGCCAGGATTGTACTTTGCTGGCGGCAGATCCGATACCTTTGAGTATACATCCGGATACTGACGGAAGAAATAATCCCTGACATCTTTTTTCAGGAAGTCCATGTTCGTCTTGTAGTAAGACTCCACGGTGGAGATGCTGCTCCAGTAATCATTCATCTTATATCCATAGATTCTCTTCAGATTCTTATAGCGAATCAAGATATCTTTTACAAAATCATAGCGGTCTTCCTGCATACTTCTCTCGATCAGCTCGATGAGCTGTCTTCTTCTGATTACATAGATGCCTGTAGAGACTGTGCGTGAGGAGGAAACCATCGGTTTTTCCTCGAACTCTACGATTCGGCAGTCCTCATTCATCTTCACGACACCGAATCTTGTCACATCCTCGCTCGGATCTATGTCCTTGCACACAACAGTGATATCCGCTTTTTTCTCAATGTGATATTCCAACACCTTGTTGAAATCCAATTTATAGACACCATCACCGGAAGCGATGATAACGTACGGCTCATGACATTTCTTGAGGAAATCAAGATTCTGACCGATCGCATCCGCTGTGCCTCTATACCAGAAGCTGTTTTCATTTGTCACGGTCGGTGTAAATACAAACAGACCGCCCTGTTTTCTTCCGAAATCCCACCATTTTGATGAACTCAGGTGTTCATTGAGAGATCTCGCATTGTACTGTGTCAAGACAGCCACTTTCTGTATAGATGAATTTGTCATACTACTCAGAGCGAAGTCAATGCTGCGAAAGCTTCCTGCAACTGGCATAGCAGCGATAGCTCTCTTGTTTGATAATTCTCTCATTCTATAGTTGTTTCCACCTGCTAAAATAATACCTACTGCTCTCATGAAATTTCACCTGCCTTAATCAAAGTCTCGCCGCTTTCGAGCACGCCATTCGGATAGTCTTCTGGTGCTGTGATTCCAGAAATTGCTGTGTTCTTTCCGATCTTTACATTTGCCGGAACATAAGAATTCTCTCCGACTGTCACCAGACCGAAGGAATAAACGTTTGGTTTTACTTTATTTGGCACTTCCTCACCGACACCGAGCACTGCACCTCTGCCAATCTCCACATTCTCTGCGATGATTGATTTGTCAATGACTGCTCCCTCGCCGATGATGCTCTGTTTCATGATGATGGAATTGCGCACAACGGCTCCTTTTCCGATTGTGACGCCGGCGCCGATCACACAGTTCTCCACATCTCCCTCGATCTCACATCCATTGCTGATGATGCTTCTGAAAACCTTTGCATCGGATGAAATGTACTGTGGAGGGATGATATCGCTCTTGGTGTAAATCTTCCAGAACTCTTCATATAAGTTAAATTCCGGAATGATATCGATCAGCTCCATGTTTGCTTCCCAGTAAGAACCCAGTGTTCCTACATCTTTCCAGTAGCCGTTGTATTCGTAGGCCACCAGCTTCTTGCCATTCTCATGACAATATGGGATGATATGTTTTCCAAAATCGCATCCGTTGACATCTGACATTTTGATCAGAGCTTCCTTCAAGACTTTCCATGAGAAAATATAGATACCCATGGATGCAAGATTGCTCTTCGGATGCTCTGGTTTTTCCTGAAATTCTGTAATTGTATTGTGATCATCCGCAATGACAATGCCAAAACGGCTCGCCTCCTCCATCGGAACCGGCATAACAGCTATGCTGACATCTGCATTGCTCGCTTTGTGAAAGTCAAGCATCACTTCGTAGTCCATCTTATAAATGTGATCACCAGACAAGATCAACACATAATCCGGATTGAATGATTCCATATAGTTCAGGTTCTGATAGATAGCATTTGCTGTACCTGTATACCATTCACTGTTTGTACTCTTTTCGTATGGCGGTAAAACAGTGACTCCTCCGATATTTCGGTCCAAATCCCACGGAATACCGATTCCGATATGAGAGTTCAGACGTAATGGCTGATACTGTGTCAGCACACCGACTGTATCAATACCAGAGTTGATACAGTTACTCAGCGGAAAATCGATGATTCTGTATTTTCCACCGAAAGCTACAGCTGGTTTTGCTACTTTTGCTGTCAATACCCCGAGACGGCTGCCTTGCCCTCCTGCAAGCAACATTGCAATCATTTCTTTCTTAATCACGCTATCACCTCTTGTTGTAGTTTGTTATTTCTGATTGGAATATCAAAAGTCTTAATGACTCCCTAATCGTTTTTTTATTATAGCACACATTTTAGAAATAGTGAACATTTTTTACAAAAAATCAAAAATATTTTAC
>JALEVQ010000080.1 GCA_022788205.1 Robinsoniella sp.
ATTATTATCGCAACCAAAATTAAAATTTTTATATATTTCTCCATCTATATCCTACCCTCTAATCAAAATATATTTTTATTGCAGTCATGCAATTGAAAAAGTTTATGGTGCTTTTTCATTATATCAAAAGAAGAGCCTTCTGTCATCAAAAATAAGACTCTTCTTCAACTGACCGTCAGGATATCGTTCTCTGAGTCCTTTTCCAGATCTCCTTTTTTCGTGTTTACCAGTATTTTACGAAAGATTCCCATGATTCGATAGGTACATTCTGCAAGCGAATGTGTCAGTTTTATAGCTCTGCATGACAGGGCAAAGTCAAAAAAAGCACTTCTCGAAATTTCCTCCAAGAAATGCTCTTCCCTCTTATAACAACCTCCTCAATTCTCTGATATATTCCGGTGTTGTACCGCAACATCCTCCTACAATTTGCGCGCCATTGTCGATCAGCTTTTTCATGGATATGGCAAATTCACCGGGTCCCATGCTGTAATGCGCAATTCCATGCTCATCAATAGAAGGCATGCCAGCATTTGGCTTTGCAATGACCGGAATGGTCACAGCCTGGCTGATCGATCGGACAACTGCTTCTAGTTGATCTGGACCAACCGAACAATTGATGCCTACTGCTGCTGCTCCCATTTCCTGTAAAGATTCTACAGCATCTATGATCGTTCCACCAAAAATCAGACTTCCGTCACTCTCTATCGTCATAGAGCACATCACCGGAAGGCTGCATACCAATGACGCCGCTTCCAGAACGACAAGCGTTTCGTCCACATCCATCATCGTTTCTGCCACAATTAAATCAGCACCCGCTTCTGCCAGCGCAGCAATCTGTTCCTGATATGCCTCCAACAATTCCTGATACTGCAATTCGCCTCTCGGTTCCAGCAATTTACCTGTGGTTGTCACATCCCCAGCAACATATGCCCTCCCATCAACTGCCTTTTTCGAAAGCTTCACAAGATCTGTGTTGATCTGCCGCACTCGATTTTCCAGACCATACATAGCAAGGCTAATCCTGTTCGCTGCAAATGTAGGGGCATACACGATTTTACTCCCAGCATCCACATATCTACCCTGTAAATCCAACAGAATATCCGGATGTTCAAGCACCCATTGCTCAGTACAGATCCCAGTCGGCATCCCCGCCTTTTTCAGATTTGATCCGGTTGCACCATCCAGCAGCAAGATTCCCTGTTGTACTAAATGTTGAAAATCTTTCAGTGTCATTTTCATTACCTCACAAAAATTCTCTTGATCCTAAAAGTCCAGCGCTCACGGTTTCCATGGCTTCATTGATACCGAACGCGCCCCGGAACTTTTCTCTATGGTCTTGCGCCATTTGTGCGCATTAGGGTTTTACTCTGTGATCGCCCACACTCTTGCCGGAAGTCCGGTTGCTCCCTCAATTCTCGGGTAAGAGACAATGATTACGGCACCTGCTGGCGCCACCTGATCCAGATTTCGGAGAACCTCTACCTGCAGCTTGTTCTGTGACAGTACATAGCGCTCGCAGATCAGATCCCCTGCTGCAGCAGCTACGGCGGAAGCATCCGTATCCAAAGCCTCATGCCCATTGGCAGCAGCATTCTTCTCTTCATAGATATATTTCAGCGCCTCCAAAGACCATCCCGGAAAATGTTCATTTCCTTCCGCATCGGCTCCGCTAAGTGCTGCCATATCTGGCCATTTTTTGTACCAGTCTGTCCTCAATGCCACAAAAGCGCCATCCGGAATAGCCCCATATTTCGCTTCATACTCTTTTATATCGTCCACGGTCGCCACATAATCCGGGTTTTCTTTGACTTTTTCCGATACGTCTACTACGCACAAAGGAAAAATCAGATCTTTTACATCGTATTTCTCTGATAAATCGCGATTCTTTACAAAATGCCCCGGAAAATCAATATGCGTGCCGAACTGACCCGGAAATTTGAACGTCTGTATCAGGCAGTCAAGCATAGGATTCCCCCAATCAAAGCACGTTTTTGAAAGCTCTACTGAGCCTTCCGGTATCCCGGCCCAATACGGACTTTCGTTATTCAATGAATGTGACAGTTCCACCCAGCGGTACTTCTTTGCTTCTTTTAGTGCTTCCCAAAGTTTATACATCTTTCCCTCTCCTATCTATAATTCCTATATGTTTAATATGATAATTCGATATTATCACCAAACACCAATCCTGTCAATCACTTTACCATTCCCTTCCTCAAATTGCTCTGCATTGTTGCACATATCAAAAGATTACGGTAAAATAAAGACAGAAACCAGGATCCGCATCAAAGGCATCAAAGAATCGGGGCAACTCTTTTCTTTGCCGGAATATGTAATGTAAAAATGGAGAAAAACAGATGTGCACACGTTATTATGTAGATGAAACTGTGTTGGATCAGATCCAGCAGACTTTAAACGGGATTGACAATCGTCTGACATCCCCAAAATATGCGGGAGATATGTTGCCCACAAACTATGCGCCGGTCATAGAATGCGTGGATGGCAGGCTGTGTCTGACTGAAAAAAAGTGGGGATATCCAGGAATCAAACCAGGCTCTGTTGTGCTAAATGCCAGAGCTGAAAGTGTCCATGAAAAAAGAATCTTTCAAGATGGGATACAGCATCACAGAATTGTGATACCTGCAAGACATTTCTACGAGTGGAATAAAAACAAGGAAAAATTCACCTTTCACCGCCAGGACTTTGACCTGCTTTTTTTCGCAGGATTTTCTGATATGATAGAGAATGAACCACGGTTTGTGATTCTGACAACGCAGGCAAATGACTCCATGGTAAAGGTGCATGATCGCATGCCGCTTATTCTGGAAAAAGAACAGATTGATGACTGGCTAAAAAAAGACGATTCCGTAATGCCGATTCTTCATCAGACACTGGCATTGCTGAATCGTTGGGCTGAATATGAGCAACAGACGCTCGATCTCTTCTAAAGAGAACCCCTGACAGAATTTTCCCTTCCATAAAACATTCTAAACTTCTGCCCATTCCACACACTGAACAATGCCGGAAAATAAAATTCGGATATCTCCACATCTTCGTTTTAGCCACATAGTCGAGCATCACGCCGCCAATGGCAGATGTCTTTTCCGGCTTTTTCTAATCAATATTCAGGGCAGCGAGGGATGATGATCGCAGCAATGATATAGGCAAGAAAACCGCTCCCTCCCATAGCGCAGAACACCACCCAGCCCAGACGAACCAATGTTGGATCAATTCCGAAATACTCTGCGATTCCGCCGCAGACGCCATCGATCATTTTGTTTTCATTTGATTTATACAGTCTATTTTTCATTCTCATATTCCTCCGTTTGTTTTATTTTGTTCTCCTGCAGCCTGAAATGGTATGCTGAAAAAAAGATACACGAAGCTGCCGCCCAAAAAATACCGCCATATCCCAGTTTTCCGCACCACGCCATCAGAATTCCTGATCCTGTCATCAGAAAACCGGAACAAGCCAACAGCCTTGATGTAAAATGTATATCATCCTTCATATTTTACGAATCTCCTTATTTACCCCTCGGATTTATCTATATTCTACAGAAAATCCCAGTGATTCGATAGGCACATTTTTTAGGAGAATGTGTCATTTTTATAGCTCTGACTCATCTTGACTTTGACGGATTTTGAAAGCGTCCTCCACAATACGATCCAACTGTTTTCTGATTTCTGAGAAATCACAGTCCAAATCAAGCGTCTTAACGGAAATCAAATTCCCGCCCATTTTATAATTCTGATCCGGCAATATGACTTCCTCGGTCTTGGCATAGAGAAGAAGACCTGACACATTTCCTGAAGCGGTAGTATCTAAATTCTTGACATATGTAAAAATCTGATATAGATTACCGGAATGCAAAGTGTTTACCTCAAATCTGCTCTGCGTCGTATGGGAGTAATACTTTGCATCTATGATCAAAGTCCTTTCTCCCTTTTTAAGCATAATGTCACTCTGCATCACAGGAAGCATTTCGCTATAGTCATCATCCAAATTCCATGGAATCTGCGAAGCCGCCACCTTGAGCTCAGGATGTTCTTTCTTGTAGTATTCCAGCAGAAATTTTTCATATAGCCTGCACATACGCTGCTCATCGAGGAAATCCATCAGCTTTGTGCTTCCATCAGAGTTTGTCTGAAGCAATCCTTTGAGTATGAGATAGCAAACACCCATCAACATTTGATACGTCTGATTATTTCTGTTAAATTGTAGCTTCCTATTGACACTTTCTCGACTCAGCGGTTCGACATCTGTAAAATATACGAGTAGTTTACGGAGCTGCTTTTTTCTTTCCTTGCTGATGTCGTTTCGGACAAGTACCTCCATCGCTGTGCGAAGAATCCTGTTCATATATGAATTGACGGAAAACTCGTCAAAACTACATATCAACTGTTTTTTCAGTATTGCCTGCTCTTTTATCGAAGCCGAAATGTCAATTTTCCCACGGGGTGAAGACAGCGCATCTCTTTCTTGGATATACTCTTTACTCAAACCTCTTTTTATTTGTGCTGTTACGCCTTTGATCAAGATACTGGCGCAAAGCTCCGCAGTATTCTCAAATTCCTCTGCAGCAACTTGCTTGTATCCCTGCTCATTCAGGACTTGAAACGCATAGGAAAGCATGTAGTATATGTTTTGTATGCGGATCATTTTATCGCACTCCTCAAATTCGCAGACCAATCTCTGACTTTTGTTGCTTCATCAAACCAGTATTCGTTGATCAATGGAATGATTTCGTATTCCACAACGGATTTCAGCCATCCATCTGTAATTTCCCCATCGTTACAGAAATAACTGTGACCCACTCTGAACCCATCACCCAAAGATTCATCCATGGAAATCACATGATTAAGGCTTTCCACAACCGTAATCAATTTTTCCAGTTTCGGTGAATTCTTATCAGCCATATAATTTCGAAACCCTTCCGAATCAAATGCCGGTGCAAATTCGAAGAAGGCAAATCTTCTGCGAAGTGCATAATCCATCAGCGCAAGGCTTCGGTCGGCTGTGTTCATCATGCCGATGATCCTTACGTTTCCCGGCACAGTAAACCATTCATTGGAATACAGCAGTTTGATTTTCTCTCCACGTTTATCCTTTTCAATCAGCATCATAAGCTCACCGAATATTTTGCTCAAATTGCCGCGGTTAATTTCATCAATAATAAAGAAATATAATCGTTCATTATCTTCTTCTGCTTCCTTGCAAAATTTATAAAATGTACCGTTTTCCAATTCAAAACCATCTTTTACTGGTCGGTATCCCTGAATAAAATCTTCATAGGAATAGCTTTGGTGGAACTGAACCATCGCCACACGACTCGTGTCTTTCTGCCCCATAATAGAATATGCAAGCCTTTTTGCTGCAAAAGTCTTTCCGACACCTGGAGCGCCCTGTAAAATCACATTGTATTTTGCTTCAAGCAGTTCTGTTAATGTGACATACATTTCCTCATCCATGAAAACCTCATTCAGAAAGTCATCTTTTGTATAGGACGGATATTTTCCTTCTTTTTGCTCAGAGATCCCATCAGGTGCCTCCTCAGCAAACAAATCAAGTAATTTTTTTACATAATCAGGGTAAGGCGAGATGTTCGTCAGAGTTTTCATCACAGCTTGCCCTGGATGTTCCCATTCACCAATATTCTGCCAATCAACTTTTCTAATATGTAAATACGTTTTTCTCGATATATCGTAAATGTAATCAGAGGTCACAATTCCTTTCCCTACAATTTTGTACTTTCCCTTCTTGGCAAAAACAACATCTCCGATTTTCAATTCATTTGCAAACAGCCATTAACAATGCGCATCATTTCTATAAGAATAACTGGCATCGTAAACCTTTCTCATTCTCTCCTTAATTTCCTCTTTTGAAGAAAACTCTTTCAAGCTGCATCCCAGATCGTCCCAGCCGATCCCCATAATTCCTAGCTTGCAAAATTCCTCCCACATACAGGCATTGTCTCCCGGAGAGTAAATCCAGTACGCTGTTTCCTTAACATTAGAATCTACTGTTTTTGTTCTAGACTCTTCCACCGATTCGTCCGATTGGCTATTCTTCCAGGCATTATAAGAAAGTTCAGGAAAACTGTGATAAGCATATTCTTTTTGCTTCAAAGCGTCTCGCGCCTGCTCACACATAGACAGATACTTTTCTCCTTCAGGCAAACCTTTGTTCAGATCAGAGAAGATCTCTGTAAAATTCCTGGGCATATGATCTGCATCTGTGATAAATGCCCTGTTGGTAGAATCTAAATTGATAAAGGTGTACGGTCTGATCCAATACAATCCCATAGTAATGTTCCACTTTATCATCTTCTGCTTTATCACTTTATCATAAATCATCATCAACTCTTTCCTGCTCTCGGCAGAAACATCATCCGAATACGCAAGAGCTCTCTCAAACAATTCCCATAGATGATCAATATCATGCTCACCACGATTCTCTTTGTAAGCAAAGAACCAGGCACTTAAATTCATTACAACCGGAATCCCCTCAAATTCCATTGGCACTTCTGCTGAAATCGAAAAGCGATTTGCAAACTGCCGCAACAATGCTATACGGTTCGCATTTGTAATTCCCTTATTGAATGAAGCAAACACCGTAAAGGGGCAAATATCTTCGTACTCTTCCTTTCCTCTCTCCTTAAACGGAAAATTCATGCCTGCATCTGAATAAATTAATTTTAGTATCTTAATCAGCTCACTTCGATTATGTTTATATGGAAGCAGAGCGGAAGCCAGTTCCATATAAAATGTTGTCCATTGAAAACGATGATCCATCATGCTCCTCCAATCTTGTGATGTTGGGTTCAAAAGTCATGCTTTTTTCATGCAAGCATGAACAGCATGACCTTTTGACCCTAGTATCAATATTGTTAAATATCTTTATACTGAACATTATTGCGAGTTCCCACAATTTTGTCAAATTCTTTATATCAATCAAAAACAAAACCTTCCTCATCAATATGCTATCGTATAAAATAAGCAAAAAGTACAGCTTATTTCTTTCAAAGCAATATAGAATGAAGAAGGTCTTATTTATTATAAAAGCCCGGTCTCAGCGGACGGCAGACGGGGCGCTTGCGCACCTGGCTGCACGGACACTAGAGACGCTAACCCGTATGAGCATAAAAGCTGCGCGAATGAAGAGAGCGGGGCGATATGCAAATACGGGGTAGGATTGCGAGAGTGCCGCAGGCACGGAGCAATCCGGTGGGCTTTTATGATTGACAGTGACGCCGTCAGGCGTCATGTCCGTTTAGTAGCTTATCGATATTTATCATTATAGCATACAAGCATATGCTTAACAAGTATTTGGACCATGTTTCTAAATTTGGGTTTGCGTCAAGAAAACATTGGGAGGATATCGTCTACGCCATCGTCTGCTTGCGATATCATACTGTGTCTCTTGGCTGCACCTTCCACTCTGTTAAGATCGAACCGGAAACACAGCGTGTCACGGGAACTGTTTTTTGCGCTCTGTCAGATCATCCTCCCTGCCAGAATCACGCTGATCACCACACCAGAAATCGTCGCCAGCAGAGCTCCTGCGAATGTATATCTTGTTTTTGTCACTTTCACCGCCATAAAATAAATACTCATCGTGTAAAAGATCGTCTCCGTGCTGCTCATCATGATCGCTGCCGTGCGCCCTATCTGGGAATCCACGCCTTTATTCTGAAACAAATCCAAGAGCAGTCCTGTCGCTGCACTGTTCGAAAACATTCTCACAATCATAACGGGAACCAGTTCCGCAGACACTCCTATCTTTTCTGTCACCTTTCCGATCAAATTAGATAGAAAATCCAGAAAACCGGAAGCACGCAAAACCCCTACACCTACCATCAATCCGATCATCGTCGGCATGATTTTTACCACGGTTGTCATTCCTTTCTTTGCGCCTTCTGTAAATGTGTCATAGACCGAAATTCCCATAATCATTCCATAGCCTACGATATAAAAAATCAGGAATGGAATCATCATTTCCGAGATCCACGATAATATCTTCATTCTCCACCCGTTTTTCCTTCTTTCTATATTTTATTTATATCATGGACCAAAATATGTGGAGAATACGTGCAAAAAGGAGCGCTGCTCCACAGCTGATTTTTCAGCTGCTTCACAGCACTCCTCTCTACAGCATGACCGACAACTTTGTTTCATCTGTCATGCATATTTCTAAGTCACCTGTCAAAAACAGGATAGAGCCGGATTTTGTAAAAATTATCTTCTATTCTTTTTACGTCTTCCGACAATGACCGTTCCTCCTGCCACCAGAGCTGCCGCTACCAATAACAAAATGTACAGCATGTAATTCGTCTCATCACCTGTCTTTACACCCTTGCCTGGCTCTTCTGGCTTCTTCGGTTTTTCTTTTTCTGGTTTTACCTGATTCTCGATCTCTGCATATGCATGACCACCTTCTGTCACAGTGATTGCTCCCTTTGTCTGCACGATTGTGAATGGGAAGGTACTGTCTGCCGGATCGATCGGATTTCCATCTTCATCGGTCTCAGCGAGATAGTAATCTCCTTCTGGCAGATTCTCAAAGGTCACTTCTGTTGTAGAATTGTTTTCAAGTACCAGTTCTGCTACGTCCGTTGCGCGGATCTCAAGTTCCTCATCAAAGAACAATGCACAGTAGAAAGTTGCTGTCACTGCGTGCGGTGCACCGCCTGAAGTCACGTTCTTTGTGATGGTGATCTGACCATCATCCAGATAATCAAATCCTCCTGGAGGTGTGTCAAATTCATTGTGAATCTGAGCTTCTGCGCTCGGTCCTTCTTTTGTAATCTCTGCGACTTCTCCGATCAGAGATGCCTTGATGATGACAGTATCTCCATTTGGAAGTACATATTCCATCTCTGTGATTGGATTTCCATCTTCGTCGGTCTCAGATACATAGTATGTGCCATATGGCAGATCCTCATAGACAACGGTTGCCTCCGGAACACCTGTCATATTCAGTTCACGCACGCTTGTCGTGTCACCTTCCGGAATATACATTTCAGTCAGTTCCGCATCCTTGAACAGTGCACAGTAGAAGATCATTTCATCTTCCACCTGAATCTGATGTCCATGGTAGTACAGTTTCTTCGTAACTTCCAATCTACCATTGTAGATATCATCTACCATCTCTACTCTCTGAATTTCTCCTGTCTCTTCAACAGTAAATTCAATATCCTCTGCCAGGTTATATCCCTTCGGTGCTTCTACTTCGTGCAATGTGTACGTCTCACCCACAACCAGAACTGCCTGCAATTCATGGGCTTTGCCTGCCTGCGATGTCCACTCTGCGACAACTTCTCCGTCTTTGTCAAGGATCTGAAGAACTGCTCCTTCAATCTCTTCTCCTCCGGTGATTGCCACCTTAGAGATTTCGAAGATCGTCGGTGTGTCTTCCATGAGTACTTTGTTCTCTACCTTCAGCTCATCTGTTAAGGTAAATGGTACATCTTCTGCCACCGTGTAGCCGCTTGGTGCACTGATCTCTCTCAGGATGTACTCTCCTGCCGGGATTCCTGTGATTACCTTCGGCTCATCTCCTGAGATCCACTCCAGTGTCTCGCCGTAGATTGTCTCCACAATTACAAGCTCATCATCTTCCTGTCTCAGTACCTGTAACGTTGCCCCTGGCAATTCCTCGCCTGTTGTGATGTCTGTCTTACTGATCGTCACTTCGATCGGCGCGTCTTTTACCAGATAAATTCCATCTGTGTTTGGTTTCAGAGTGGTTGTGATTTTTCCATCTCTTCCAACTGTAAACTCAATATCCTGTACATAAGTGTATCCTGCAGGTGCGATCTTCTCTCTTAAAGTATATGTCTGACCTGCTTTCAGCTTCGCTCCAAAGTCGTGTATCTCGCCGCTCTTGGAAATCCACTCATCAACGATATTTCCTTGGCTGTCAATCACAGCTAATGTTGCGCCTGCTACTTCTTCGCCGCTGCCGAGATCTACTTTATTCACTTTAAAGTGAATTTCGGTATCTTTTACCAGATAAACCACTTTTCCGTTCTGTCTCTTATACGGTGCATCTGTCACGATGCTTCCGTCTTCTTTGACATTAAAGTAAATCGGTTCTGTGTAGGAATATCCTTCCGGTGAATCAGTCTCCACTAATTTGTACTGCTTTCCTGCTTCCAGATATGGTCCGAAGTCATATGGATCTCCGCCTGCGGATACCCACCTTGCAACTTCTTTTTCGCTATCATCAGAAATTTCGTATACCACCAGAGTTGCCCCTGCGATTTCTTTTGTTCCTGTGACATCCGTCTTATTTACCTTGAATTCCAGATCAGTATCTTTGAGCAGATACGTAACCTTTCCGTCCTTCACTGTAACTGGAACAGTAGAATTCATGTTGATGGCACCTTTGGCCGTTACTGTGAAACTGATCGAAACAATATACGCATATCCTTTTGGTGCAAATTCCTCCACTAAGGTGTAGCTTTCGCCTGCTCTCAGTTTTGGGCCGAAATCATGTGTCTCATTTGCTTTAGATGTCCAGCTGTCTACTACCTTGGAACTGCTGTCATATACAGTCAAGACTGCACCTTCGATTTCTTTCGTTCCCGTGAGATCTACTTTATTGACATTCAGACTGATCTTTGCGTCTTTTACCAGATAAACGATCTTTCCATCTACTGTCTTAGCAGGTGCGTTTGTAGAGATTGTTCCATCTTTGTTGACAGTAAACTCAATCGGATCTGCCGGTGCATATCCATCCGGCACAGAAGTCTCTATCAGAACGTATTTCTCGCCCGCCTTCAGTTTTGATCCAAAGTCATGCATGGAGCCGATAGCGGATACCCACTTGTCAACTTCATACCCTTTGCTGTCATACAGCGTCAAGGTTGCCCCTGCGATTTCCTCTTGACCTGTGAGATCCACTTTATTCACATTCAGGTGAAGCGGTGCATCTTCTACCAGATAATTTCCATTCGCATCCTGGGCAGCACCAATTTTCACCGTGCCATCTTCTTCGATGCTGAACGGAATATTTGCTGTATAACTGTAACCTGTCGGTGCAGCGGTCTCTACAAGAACATAATTCTTTCCTGTCTCAACCTTTGCTCCAAAGTCATGAGAAACACCTGCTTCTGATACCCAGCTGTCAATGACATAGCCAATTGGATTGCCTGCCTGGTCCGCCTTGTACAGTTTCAGAGTTGCTCCAGGTACTTCTTCTTTTGTCGATGCATCTACCTTAGTCACCTTCAGATCGATCTCATCATTTGATACTGTGCAGACATAATCTACGACTTCATTTCCACCATTTGGTCCGATTTCGAACGGATACTGTTTTGGAGCACCATTCTCCATCACAATCTTATGTCCGACAGGCGCCTTGGTCTCTACCAGATAATAGCTGCCTTCTGCCAGACCATCCTGATACAATGTACCGTCCTGACCTGTCGTATAAGTTCCAATCAACTCTTGTGAGGTTGCGGTTGTCTTATAAAGTTCAAATACAGCTCCTGCCAATACAACTTTTTCTTCGCCGCTCTTTGCATTTGTCTTGGTCAGTTTCACAGAACCTGCAAATGTATTGACGAAGGAGGCTTCCTGCCCTTCCTGTTTTGGAAGTACATAAACGCCATTTCCAACAGCAGTCTCGCTGACAGGAATTCCGTTTACTGTCACAGTTGCGGTTAAACCAGTTGTCTCTCCGTGTGCCACGTCAACAACTACGGTGTACTCTGTCAAATCATAAGTGATTCCGTCTTTTGTAGGATTGTCTGTTGTCACTCCATCCGGAACAATTTCTTTGATGACATATTCGTTTTCGCCCACGTTTTCCTTCGTGTAGGTTAACGTGCTGAACTGAATCTTGCCCTCTGTATCGTTCTGCTGAGTTTCAACCAAACTGCCAGCTTTATACAGACCAAAACTAAATGTGGTCTTTGATGTCAGAGTTGCATTTTTGAGAACTTTGTCTGTCTGTAATGTCACCTGCAAAGGTTTCTCTGTGTTTTTAATCGTGATCGAATCCTTCGGAGCTGTCTCTGATACGGTCACTGTACCTTCGCCCGTCACGATAAATTTCGTTCCGTTGATTACTACAGCTCCACTCTCATCTTTTGTAAGGCTTGCCCCTGTGCTGTCCGTCTCATATACGGAATAGGTTCCAAAGCTTACTCCTCTGAATACCAGCTCGTTCTGTACTACTCCATTTACCACTTTTATTTCTCCGACAGCCGGATTGCCGTTCAATTCAACCAGCCTTCCGTCCTCATCGAATAAACCGAAGTAGTAAGATCCGTCTGGAACATCTCCCTCTCCGAATATCTTATTTACTGTGATTTCGCCTTTATAGTTGAATCTGTCGTAAGTAAGACCTTTCTGGATCACAGAGACTCCTAAATTCTGCATCGCATCTGTGATAGCGCTGCTCTTGAATGCCACATACGTCTTTGTCTTATTTAACTCATCTACATAATATCCTTCCGGTGCTTTTGTCTCCCAGAAAACATATACTTTGTCTTCATCCAGATTTGAAAAATATACATATCCACTTGCATCGGAGACTCCAGTGATAACCGGTGCTTCTGACAGCGTGCCATCTGCATTTACTTCATACAGAACATATTCTGCTCCCTGAAGATTTACATTGATGTTGTTTCCATCAATTTTATGAATATAGAATGCAGGGTTTCCTTCGATCGTTGCCTTACTCTGCGCAATCTTGATTTGATTTTTCTCTTCTGTAGGTCCTGTGCTGGCAGTTCCAGAATACCGAACGGTATTCGTTACTTCTACCACTTCACCCACTTCACCGCTCACATAAGCATAATAGGTGATGGTGATTGCCTCGTCATCTGGCACATCGAAAGAGAATACATTGCCATTGATCGTCAGAGAACTTGTGACATCAATCTTTCCTGATTTTGCTCCGACCACTTCCAGAGTATTTGTCTTGAGCATCATATTTGAGCCCATTGTATCCTCAATCCGGATGGTCGATGCATTTTTCAGCATATCCAGACCATTTGGATTGACTGTAACCGTATATTTGATATTCGGTGCGGTGTTATCATTATATAAACCAGCTTTTGTCAGAGCCGTATTTTTGATCGTCTGATCTGCTGAAGACTCTTTTGTGCCTCCGTTGTAATTCAAGGTTGCTTTGTTCGTGAACGTTTTTGATGTATTGCTTACCAGGAACGTCTCATCCACAACCTTGGTAGTCACAGTGATTGTGATATAAGCATCCATATCCTGGCTTGCCACCAGACCACTCAGATTCATCGTCACAGTCTGACCATTCGCTTCCACATTCATGGAAGTGCCGGAAGCTTTGCCGCCTCGACTGGTAATTTCAGCCTTGACATATTCCAGACCGTCTGGAAGTGTATCGATGACAGTTGCAGTTCCCTGCATGCTTCCTGTGACATTTACCTTGATCGTCCAGGTCATTTCACCTGTCTCTGCATTATAGTTGCCAGCCAGCTTCTTAATCTGCTGTTCCTGGGTATAACTGCACTCTGACTGAGCACTGTCTTCATGACCATTAATCACAAGCTTTGCCTTATTGACATACTTAGCAGTGGCACCCTCTGCCACATCATCGGTCTTCAGATTGCAGGTGTAGGTGATCGTGATCGGATTGTCTTTCGTTGCACTAATCGCTTCGTTGAAGGTAATCTTGAATCCTGTTCCTTCTCTCGCGATCGTATAGTTTTTGCCTGCTCCTGCCCCGCCTACCGTCACGCCACTGATCTGTTCATCTGTGAACGACCATTCATGACCGCTGTCACGCCAATCGTAGTAGACAGCTCCTGCCGGCACACTGCAGATAATATCACTCTGCCATGTTGCAGTGCTTCCATCCATGGATAAAAACGTTTTGTTCAGACCATCGTAAGAAGAGCCTGTTCCGCTCCATGATGTTGTATGCTTGTAGTTTGAGCCGCCGACACCGATTCCAATGCCCGCCTCATTTCCAATCGATGGTGTTCCGATCACAGACTCTTTCAGACGTGCATAGTATTCAAACTCATAATAATATGCCCCACTCGTCTCCCATCTCCATTCTGTCTCACCATCCACATTGAAGCTAGTAGATCCTACAGCTGTACCCTTGTTTGTCGGTCCTGTCTGATACCATGTCACTGTGACGGATCCGTCATATACCCAGTCACTTCCTTTCAGTGAATCGGTGAAGACAAAGTTTCCGTCGAGAACAGGTGCATCATATGTGGATTCGTTCGCATGGATGACAAATTTCACTCTTCCGTCATTCTGCAGTGAACCGTTCTTCCAGATCCATACTTTCTTGAAGTTGACAGAAGAATTTGCACTGCCTTTCTTAACATTATTTACATATAAAGTTGCCGTGTTAGCGATCGTCTGGTCGATGGACCACCCAGTTCCATCCAGGAATACTTTGTCGTCGATCTTCACTGTATAGACTAACGTCTGTTTGTCTCCTGGGTTCATCGTGCCGATCGTCCAGTCGAGTCTCTTGTCAGAATTTCTGCTTTCATTGTTGGTGATTGTCCCTGTGCTTGGAGTCACCGACTCATAACTGGAAATATAGGCTTTCCCTGTGCCGAACACATCCTGCACTCTGACGTTGTTGATCGGCCATGTATTTTTAGAGGATGCCTCTACCGTCACTGTATAGGTGACTGTTTTCGTGGTCTTATTGTATCCCGCATTTGTCTTTGCGATATTGATACTTGAATTTGCCTTTGTGCTGACAGACTTTTCGTTCTTCTTCACATTTTCGGAATAAACCTCGCCCTTATTTGTGATGGTACGATCTCCCACATCATCGCCGTCTTTGAAGATATCCTGTTTCAGCTTTGCCTTGAACGTCATCGTGTAAGTTGTGCCAGGTTTCATCGCACCAATACCAGTCCACTGCATGGTACTGCTGTCAAACGTTCCGATGTTATTAGTATCGATATCGTAGATCGCATCAATATAATTTCCTCCCGCAGTGAAAACATCCTTCACTGTGATATCCGGCATATCCTGCGTGTTATCGCTTGGTGTGGAAATTTGAATCTGATATTCAATATAGGCATTGGTTGGATTCTTATAATCAATGTTCTTGCTGACTGCCGTCTTCTCGATATTTACTACGGCTTTTGTCACCACTTTATCTTTCTCAAATGGCACTGTGATCGTGATATCGCCAAAGGTAATCTCCTTGTCTCCACCATCTCCCCACGAGCCAGACTGAAAATGTCCGTTGAAAGATATACTTCCGTTTTTGATATAACCGTTGGAACTATTCAGATATTCTGCATTATTCAGTGTAATCTTAATCATTCCGTTGGTGCCGATTTCATAGATACCTGCTGTGATCGGCCCATCTGTCACATTTCCGGTCTGAATTTTATCCGGAGCGACACCGCTCGGGATCTGATAGTGAAGAACAGCGCCCGGAGCAAATTTTACACCTACAGGATTGTAGGAAATTTTAACATCCACAGCAGCGTTCTTTGGAACCGTGACACCTTCTGGAAGTTTTGTCACATCATACCAGGTGCCATTAATCTGTGCCTGAATTATGACTTCTGTAATGCACTGTGCCATATCATAATCGCTGATGGCTGGTGTCACATCTGCTGTTCTTACAATTCCATAAATACTGAAGCTATCTGTAGTAAAACCCACGGAACTTACCGCCCCGTCAGATGTTGTATTCACATAATCTGTTACTTTTTCTGTGGTTCCTTCATCCGAGATATGAATGACATCATGGCTGATGGCATCTCCCTCTGAATCACTCAATACCGGCTGAATAAACCGCATATTCACACTCACGCTACCTGCTTCCGGCTCTATGCGGATTCCATCCGCCACAAAATAGATATCATACAGTACCTGATCCATCTCAATATTCGGATCACTGCTTCCATATGCTGCTCTGATCAACGCCACAGCTTCCTCATACGCTGGGGTTCCAGGAGCCAGATAATCTGCTCTTAACTCAGCATTCTGAGGAAGATTTGCTTCCTTCTGTGCAGTCGCATTGATAATGACACGGCTATCACGATACGAAAACTGTGTCTTTGGCTCTTCTGTCTCAGACTCTGTTTCTGTCTCAGTTTCTGTTTCTGTCTCAGTTTCCGTTTCCGTCTCAGTTTCCGTTTCCGTCTCTGTTTCCGTTTCTGTCTCGGTTTCCGTTTCTGTCTCGGTTTCTGTTTCTGTCTCGGTTTCTGTTTCTGTCTCAGTTTCCGTTTCTGTCTCAGTTTCCGTTTCTGTCTCGGTTTCTGTTTCTGTCTCGGTTTCTGTTTCTGTCTCGGTTTCCGTTTCTGTCTTGCTTTCCGTTTCTGTCTCGGTTTCTGTTTCTGTCTCAGTTTCTGTTTCCGTCTCGGTTTCCGTTTCTGTCTCGGTTTCCGTTTCTGTCTGAATTTCTGTTTCTGTCTCGGTTTCCGTTTCCACTATCGTTTGATTTGACGATAGTGTTCCGCTTTCTGATTCTGTCGTTAATTCCGTCTGGAATTCTGTTTCTACTTCTGTCTGTACTTCTGTCCTTATCTCCTCATTCACTTCTTCAGCTAAGGTCAGCAATGCACTATTGCTGAAGAACATTACGAAGCACAAAAACAACGAGAGAAAACTTCTTAATTTTGCTTTCATATCATTTGATACCTCCTTTTTAATTTCCCTTCAATTTTTTTCGTCCTTGCTCTTTTTACTCTGCACCTCCTGTTCACATTTAAAATCCCCAACGACTTTCCTCTCACAAAAATGTTCTTGTGTATGTAAATTCATGTTCTCTTCTTGTCCATGCCTTCTGTCCTGTGAACCTTCCATGCACTGACGCTGATAAGATTTTGTCCACTTTTTTCTGCTGGATGTCGAACATGATATTTACCTAAGTTTTCAGATACATCATAACCTCACTTCTTGAAATGCTAAACGGCACTTCAAAATTCTTGCACCTCCTGAATTTTATCGCTTTTTCCTACTATATATTTTACCATTTTGTAGCTTGTTTTTCAATGCACTTTTATGCTATTATTACAATCAATTTTACAGAGAATTCTACATTTTTATCCGTCTTCTATTTTTTTATTTATTATACGAACCACTTGAATATTTATGATCATGATCCTATTTCTGGGGAAAAAATTTTTCAATTGACGTAACTTTTCTGGGAATGAAATTGATGCTTTCTGAAACGAATTCTCGAACATTTTTGCTTAGAAATATCTCACTAGACACAACGAAAAAAAGCGAGTACAGAATCTGTACTCGCTCTCAAATGAGGCATCGGGGATTCGAACCCCGGACAACTTGATTAAAAGTCAAGTGCTCTACCGACTGAGCTAATACCCCATAATGCCCAGAACCGGAATCGAACCAGTGACACGAGGATTTTCAGTCCTCTGCTCTACCAACTGAGCTATCTGGGCTTATAAAATGGCATAAA
>JALEVQ010000074.1 GCA_022788205.1 Robinsoniella sp.
TAAATGAAGGATTGAGAATATTAGAAGTAGCATAGAAACTATGGATAAGAACCGTAGGAACTACGGGGATAGCTTGGTAAATATCTTTTCAGTAGAAAGGAGTTTCCAAGAATCTCGTGGCTTTAGCCATGAGAGGTTCAAGAGGTGTCTTTTTTTGCGCTTGGGCACGGTGATTTTTGGCAATACGGATTTATCAAATATGCCGCGGAAAAGCGGGAAAACTATATCTTTTTGTATGTGTGGGATGATGGAAGAGGAATCTCACAACAGCGGCAAACGATGCAAAACAAGCACAGGCTTAAGAAAAAACGATAAGGGAATCAAACAGATAGAATAAAAGAGAGAAACAGGAAAAGATAAAAATAAAAAAGGCCATTGTCAAAATCAGAGAAATTTTGACAATAGCCTTGTTCTATATATCTATATGAAGCATCAAATCAGAACAATCCAATGATGCGGAAAATGTCGAGTCTATGTAAACGCCATACCCTGGCTGTCTGGGGAGGAGTAATCCTCTATTGCCGATGCTGCAGAGTTCCATGAGGGGATTAACCCTCGATGGAAATATATTTTTTCTGCTCTACTTCTTTGGCATCTTTTTTCGGAACGGACAATTTTAAGATACCATCTTCAAATTTTGCGTGGATATCTTCCTGTCTTACATCCTCTCCGACATAGAAACTACGATTCATGCTGCCATTGTAACGCTCGCGGCGAATGTAATTTCCTTTTTTATCTTTCTCATCATTCTCCACTTTCTTGGTAGCTGAGATGGTCAGATAGCCATTTTCCAGGTGAGCGGTGATATCTTCTTTCTTAAATCCAGGAAGATCAATATCGAGTTCATATCCATGATCTGTCTCGCGGATATCAGTCTTCATCACGCTGGTCTCCTGCTTTCTGTAGTTCGGATTTTTTGTCGTAAAGAAATTTCTCTCAAAATCCATCCAATCATCAAATAAATTTTCTCCAAAAATACTAGGCATCATCATAAGTCATATCTCCTTTCAAATAGATCCAAAATGGATTTTATAAAAACATCACCGAAATGATTTGGTGTGTTGATTGTTAGTGAAGAACTGGAGAAGGGAAACGGTTCTGTTTCCTGGAACCTGTTCGACTTGTTCTCTTTGTTCTAGGTGTAATATAACACAAATTATTAGCACTGTCAAGAGGTGAGTGCTAATAATTTGTGAAGAATTTGTGAAATGAAAAAATAAAGACAAGACAGATAGAAGTTACGATTCAGGATTGACATTAAACTGAACTTCAATGTTACACTTTCATTGACAAGAAATCATAAGACAAAAATTTGGAGAGAGGTGTAAAGATATGAGCGCAGAGATTTATTTTTCCAGGGAAATCACACCGGAGAAGATCCTGGAGTTATACAAAATGCTAGAAAAGGATCTGCCGGGAAAGGTAGCTGTCAAACTGCATTCAGGCGAAAAGGGAAACCAGAATTTTCTGGGACCGGATCTGTGGAAGCCTGTCATTGAACATGTAAAGGGAACCGTGGTGGAGTGCAACACCGCCTATGAGGGAGAGCGGAACACCACAGAAAAACATCGCAGAGTAATGGAAGAACACGGTTGGAGCCGCCATTTTGAAGTCGATATTCTGGATGCAGAGGGACCGGACATCGAGCTTTCTATTCCGGAAGGGAAAAAGATTTTTAAGAATTATGTCGGAAAAAATATAGAAAAGTATGATTCCATGCTGGTATTGTCGCATTTCAAAGGACATCCCATGGGTGGATACGGCGGAGCATTGAAACAGTTGTCGATCGGTGTGGCATCTTCCTTCGGAAAGGCATATATCCACGGCGCGGGTGTCCCTGAACATATCTGGACTGCGGATCACGATTCGTTTCTGGAATCGATGGCGGATGCAGCGGGAAGTATCGTCCATTACTTTAAGGGAAATCTGGTGTACATCAATGTGATGAAAAATATGAGTGTAGACTGTGATTGCTGTGCGGTGGCAGAAGATCCGTGTATCGGTGACATCGGTATTCTCGCCGGGACAGATCCAGTGGCAATCGATCAGGCGTGCATGGATCTGCTTTACAGCTGCAGTGATCCAGGAAAGTCCCATTTATTGGAGAGAATCGAGAGCCGAAATGGAATTCATACGATTGAAGCAGCGGAAGGGCTGGGATATGGAACAAGAACGTATCATCTGACTGAAATAGAATGAAAATTCCTTATAAAATTGGGGGTTAGAGAGGGGATGTCGATTGACAGCCCCTTCTTAAGTATGCATTAAAGTTTCAACCTACGTATCTTCACTTTCCAGATAAGCGTGGCGTTCTGAAACCTGATTAAACGGGACAATCGAGACATGGGTGTCGCGGATAATACATGCCGCCTCCTTATTGTCAAACAAAATGACACTGTAGCATCCAGCTTCCGGGGGATCGACGCCTTCCTGCTGGTAGGAAGGAGTGTGCTGGAGGTTGCTGTCATATCGCTTCCTCACTCTCCCAGGGGAAACATCGGATAAACATGGACGATATGCTCTGCTTTTATATATGGAAGATGAGCCTGAATCACCCCGCTCGGAAAGATGGAAGGGTAGATTTCGCCGCTACAGATATCCTGGCAGATTCTGGAGACATCCTGCACGGTATAAGGCTTTACCATCATGACAGGGGGCATGAGAAACTGGAAATCGTTGAGATCAATAAAGACAGGATTGAAATTTTCACTGTAATCCAGCTCCAGGATGACACTGTCATTTTGCAGAAATTGATTCCAGAGAGACTGAATGGCAGGTCTCTTTGCATTCATAAAGTCATGAAACTGATAAATATCTTCCAGTGGGAAGATGCTCTGGTTGTCGCTTCCCAAAAACGAAAAAATCACTCCCGGGAGATTCACATTATTTGATTTATTGAAGGATTCCAGCACCATATAATACAGCGTGCTCAGGTTTGGATTTGTGTACAGACAGCCACTTTTTTTAAAATCTGGCTGAAAAAATCCCTCTTTCATAATTGCTTCCAAAACGGTTTTTGTTTGGATGGTCCAAAATTTCATTTCATCTCCAACTCCTATCTTTGTCATATGATTGTTATGGTATCTCATGGTCTCACCCCGTTCATTATACAGCAAAGTGACAAGTTGTAAAATACTTTTCTTAAGTTGTCGAATCGGAACTGTCTGAAATAGTCAGAGAAGGCAGGGGAGAAATTTTTTCAGAAACTTTAAGGGAATAACAGAGAAGGCAAGGATGACAAAGCCAAGAAATTTTGGTATAATTTTTTTATAACACTGGCTGTACCAGAAAATCTAAACGAATGAGGAGAGAACTATGGGAAAGAAAAAAGATCAAAACAAAGTGTACACGTCGCCCTATGAATTTGAGGGCAGAATTCCGATCAAGAAAGCGATACCGCTGGGACTGCAGCATGTGCTTGCTATGTTTGTCGGAAATCTGACGCCTCTTTTGATTATCACGAATCTGTGCGCAGCGATTGGCGGAGGAGAAGATCTGATCGCCATGCAGGTGACGCTGCTTCAGAATGCCATGTTGATGGCGGGTGTCGTGACGCTGATCCAGCTGTATGCTGTCGGCCCTGTGGGCGGCAAGGTGCCGATCATCATGGGAACCAGCTCAGGATTTATCGGTGTTTTTCAGAGTGTGGCAAACGTGGTCGGCGGGGGAGTCGCAGCGTATGGAGCGATGATGGGTGCTTCGATGATTGGAGGAGTTTTTGAGGGTGTTCTTGGATTTTGTATCAAACCGCTGCGAAAATTGCTGCCGGCTGTTGTGACAGGCACGGTGGTACTGTCGATCGGATTATCTCTGATCAGTGTAGGAGTGTCTTCTTTTGGAGGCGGAAGTTCAGCAAAAGATTATGGTTCCGTGGAAAACTTACTGCTCGGACTTGCCGTATTGGTAATCATTTTAATCTTTAAGCATTATTTTAAAGGGATGGCAAGTTCTTCTTGCATCCTGTGTGGAATTATTGCAGGATATATCATTGCAGCGCTGATGGGTGTATTTCTTGATCACACCTTTGTGGCAACTGACGGCACAGAAGTGACAAAGGCATGGGTGCTGAACTGGTCGAAAGTGGCAGAGGCAGACTGGTTTGCACTGCCGAAAATCATGCCAGTAAAACCAGTATTCACGCTCAAGGCAATCATCCCTGTCATGATTATGTTCATCGTGACAGCGGTGGAGACGGTCGGAGACATCTCCGGTGTGATGGAGGGCGGAATTGGAAGAGAAGCGACAGATGCGGAGCTTTCCGGCGGCGTGATCTGTGATGGAATTGGTTCCTCTCTGGCAGCATGCTTTGGTGTATTGCCGAATACTTCCTTCAGCCAGAACGTGGGACTTGTGACGATGACAAAGGTTGTGAACCGTTTTGCGCTGGCATGCGGAGCAATCTTCCTGATCGCATGTGGTCTGTTCCCGAAACTTGCAGCTTTGATTTCCATCATGCCTCAGAGCGTGCTGGGAGGAGCAGCTGTCATGATGTTTGCATCGATCGTGATCAGCGGAATTCAGCTGATTGTGAAAGAGTCTCTGACACCAAGAAACATGACAATTGTCTCTGTGGCGCTGGGACTTGGATATGGTATTGGCGCAAACAGTGCCATCTTAAATCAGCTTCCAGAGAATGTGAGACTGATCTTCGGTGGCTCCGGCATCGTTCCTGCTGCAATCGTTGCAATCCTTCTCAATCTTTGTCTGCCAAAGGATAAAAAGGAGGCGTAAAATTCTTTGATCAAAATAGCAAAGTATGTAAAAGTAAAGAGCCTCGATGAGGCGTATGAACTGAACCAGAAAAAGAGCAATGCTGTGATCGGCGGCATGCTCTGGCTGAAAATGCAGAAAAAGCGTGTGGCGACGGCGATCGACCTGTCGGATCTGGGACTTGATGTGATAGAGGAGACGCCGGAGGAATATCGGATCGGAGCGATGGTGACGCTTCGCCAGATTGAGCAGCATGCAGGGCTGAATGAGCTGACAGGCGGTGCGGCGAAAGAGAGCGTCAGACATATCGTGGGAGTGCAGTTTCGAAATCTTGCCACGGTGGGAGGAAGCTTGTTTGGGCGCTATGGATTTTCGGATGTTCTGACTTTCTTTATGGCAGCAGGGGCGAAGGTGGAACTGCACCATAAGGGAGTTGTGACTGTGGAAGAATTCGCAAAGATGCCGCGTGATCGGGATATTTTGGTACGTGTGATTGTGCCGAAAACGGATCAGAAGATCGTGTACCTTTCCCAGCGCAACACGCAGACCGACTTCCCAGTTTTGACATGCTGTATCTCGAAGACAGAGGAGGAGATGCGCTGTGTGATCGGAGCACGTCCAGGTCTCGCCGTCTGTCTGAGGGATGAGAAGGGCATATTGAAAAGCGGTATCACACAAGAGAGCGCCGCTGCGTTTGGAGCGTATATAAGGGGGACAGTGACCACAGGCAGCAATATGCGAGGCACCAAAGAATACAGATGCATTCTCGCCGGCGTGCTGGCAAAACGGGCGCTGCTCAAGATTTGTGAGATGGAATGTGAGGGATGAGAAGATGTTGATTGAATTGTGGATCAATGGAAAGAAAGTAAATGCAGAGATTGAGCCGGATATGCTTCTCATCGACTTTTTGAGAAAGCAAGGCTGCTTCAGCGTGAAGCGCGGATGTGAGACATCCAACTGCGGACTGTGCACGGTATTTGTGGATGACAAGCCGGTGCTCTCCTGCAGTGTGCTGACGGCGAGAGCAGCAGGTCATCATGTGGTGACACTCGAGGGACTCCAGGAGGAGGCAGAAGCGTTCGGGGCATATATCGCAGATCAGGGTGCGGAGCAGTGCGGCTTCTGCAATCCGGGCTTCATGATGAATGCGGTTGCTATGTTCCGCGAAAATCCGGATCCTACGGAGGAGGAAATCAGGGAATACTTGGCAGGAAATCTGTGCCGCTGTTCCGGATATGAAGGGCAGATGCGCGGAATTCAGACTTACCTTGCGTTTAAAAGGGAGAAAGGAGCGTCAGAATAGTGGAAGAAAAGAAATTTTCTGTGGTCAATAAACCGATCCGCAAGAAGGATGCCATGGCGCTGCTCTGCGGAAAGCCGGTATATCTGGACGATATTGTGCCATCAGACTGCCTGATTGTCAAGGTGCTCCACAGCCCGCATGCCCACGCGCTGATTGAGTCGATCAACACGGACATTGCAATGAAGGTGCCGGGCATTGAGGCGATCTACACATATAAGGATGTGCCGAACAAGCGGTTTACGATGGCAGGACAGACTTATCCGGAGGCAAGTCCCTATGACAGGCTGATCCTCGATCAGAGAGTGCGGTTTGTCGGCGATGCGGTGGCGATCGTTGCGGGGCAGGATGAAAAAGCTGTGGATAAGGCTTTGAAATTGATTAAAGTAAAATACCAGGTGTTAGAGCCGGTTTTAGATTTTCACAAGGCAAAAGATTCGGAGATTCTGGTGCATCCGGAGGAAAACTGGCAGGCATTGTGTAATGTGGGAGCGGATAACAAACGCAATCTCTGTGCTTCCGGAACGGACGCTGACGGTGATCTGGAAGGAGTGATGGAGGACTGTGATGTGGTTTTGGAACATACTTACCACACAAAGGCGAATCAGCAGGCGATGATGGAGACGTTCCGGACGTACACCTGCATCGACACCTACGGCAGACTGCATGTGATCAGCTCCACCCAGATTGTGTTCCATGTCAGAAGAATTCTGGCAAACGCACTGGATATTCCAAAATCAAAAATTCGTGTGTCAAAGCCGAGAATCGGCGGAGGATTCGGTGCAAAACAGACGTGTGTGACCGAAGTATTCCCTGCATTTGTCACCTGGAAAACAAAAAAACCGGCAAAATTAATTTTCACAAGGCAGGAGTGTCAGACAGCAGGAACACCCCGCCATGAGATGGAGATGCAGGTGAGAATCGGCGCTATGAATGACGGCACGATCCGGGCGATCGATCTCTACACACTTTCCAATACAGGCGCTTACGGAGAACATGGACCGACGACAGTAGGTCTTTCCGGGCATAAATCCATTCCGCTCTATAACGGAAATCTGGAAGCGTTCCGCTTCCGCTATGATGTGGTTTACACCAATGTGCAGGCGGCGGGAGCGTACCGCGGCTATGGTGCGACCCAGGGTATTTTTGCACTGGAGAGCATTGTGAATGAGCTGGCGGACAAGCTGAAGATAGACCCGGTTGCAATCCGAGAAAAAAATATGGTGCGGGAGGGTCAGGTTGCCGCTTCTTATTATAATGAACGGATGAATGCATGTGCACTGGACCGCTGTGTGGCGCGCGCCAAAGAGATGTTTCGGTGGGATGAAAAGCCGCTCAGACAGGATATGGGCAACGGCAAGATCCGCGCGAAGGGCATAGCGATGGCAATGCAGGGTTCCGGAATTTCAGGCATGGATGTCGGTTCTGCGACGATCAAGTTAAATGATGATGGATTTTATGCGCTGTCGATCGGCGCTGCGGATATGGGAACCGGCTGTGACACGAGCCTTGCCCAGATTGCGGCAGAGTGTCTGGAGTGCAGTGTCGATAACATTGTCGTATATGGGGCGGATTCCGACAGCTCTCCGTATGATTCTGGATCTTACGCTTCCAGCACGACGTATGTGACTGGCAAAGCAGTGGAGAAAGCATGTGCTGAGCTCAGGGAGCATATGGCGTCAATTGCGGCGCAGATGATGGAGTGCGATAAGGAGAATCTGATCTTTACATCGGACAGTGTCTGTACCGCGGATGGAAGCAAAAAGGTATCACTGGGCGAGATTGCAGCCCGCTCGATGAATGGAAACACGGAGACGGTTCAGGTGACGGTGACACATTCTTCGCCACTCTCTCCACCGCCGTTTATGGCAGGCATGGTAGAGCTTGAGGTGGACACGGAGACAGGAAATGTGGAGCTTTTGGACTATGTGGCAGTGGTGGACTGTGGAACACCGATCAACAGTAACCTGGTAAAGGTGCAGACTGAAGGAGGACTTGCACAGGGAATTGGTATGGCGCTGAGTGAAGATGTGACTTACACGCAAAAAGGAAAGATTCGGGAGAATTCTTTCATGCAGTATAAACTTCCGACACGCCAGGATGTGTGCAAACTTCGCGTAGACTTTGAGAGCAGCTATGAAGAGACGGGACCGTTCGGCGCAAAATCGGTCGGCGAGATTGTGATCAACACACCGTCGCCTGCGATCGCACATGCAATTTACAATGCGACGGGAGTATGGCACAGGGAACTTCCGATCACTCCGGAAAAAGTTTTGATGGGAATCTTATCGAATGAAAATTAAGATGATTTATCTGGCGGCTGGAAACAGTCGCCGTTTTGGCAGTAATAAACTGTATCACGAAATCGAGGGCAGACCGATGTTTCAGTATGGGCTGGAGGCGCTGGAAAAAGTTCTCAGAAGGAGAGAAGAGACTACCTTGACGGTGGTGACACAGTATTCTGAGATATGCGAGTATGTGTTAGAAAAGCAGAGAGTCTGGGGCGGGAGGATCTCGGCGGTGGCGTCGCCGGAGGCAGAAAAGGGGATTTCTTATTCCATCCGCGCAGGACTCTCAGGGGATCGTGCAGATTACTATCTTTTTTGTGTGGCAGACCAGCCGTGGATCAGCGATGAGACGATTCTGCACCTGATCGAGAAAACAACGCAGGAAGGCTATATCGGCGGTTTTGCACAGTGGAACGGGGTGAGCGGCAATCCGGCGATATTTTCGGACAGGTTGTTTCCCGAGCTTTTGGCGCTCACGGGAGATACCGGGGGAAAGAAGATCCTGCGGGGCAGAGAAAACGTGTGTACTGTTCAGGTGGAAAATCCGATAGAAATAGAGGACATCGACGAGATCAGTATGCTGCCGTTTGATACAAAAAAATAAAAGGTTTAGAAATTGGAGGCATAGAAAATTGAATTTTCGCAGAGCAAATAAAACAGAAATTGGTACCTGTACAGACATCATAAAAGATGCTTTTTATGGTTATGAGTTTTTTGAGGTGTATGTGGATGACCCACAGCAGAGAAGACTCTTTTTTGAGACAATGATGGAGGGTTGGATGGAGTCTTCCTCCAAGAAAGGTACAGTACTGATTGCTGAGCAAAAAGGAGAGATCACAGCTGTCGCGGTGCTGAAGGAACCCGATGGGGAAGAGATTGATCTGGTTGATCTGGAAAGTCCGCAGAGTAGCAGGATGATCGCAATAGGAGGCAGACAAAATGTCGAACAGTTCAAGGAGATGTGTGAGATCTCAGATAAAGCGTGCCGTAGTTTGCCAGATCCAAAATGGCATCTTGTACTTCTGGCTGTGCCAAAGAAGTGGGGAGGACAGGGAATTGGAAGCCGTATGTTGCAGGAAGGAATTCTCCCTTATATAGCAAGCTGCGGTGGGGGTTTACTAACGTTCAACACGAACGTACAAAAAAATCGTTTGTTTTATAAAAAGAATGGATTTGAAGAATTTGAGGGCGAAATAATCCATCGAAATGGAAAAGAGGTAGGAAACTGGAGCTACAAGATCATGGTGAGAGAAAAGTAAAAAAATACAGTGTAGAAGAATTAATCTGAGCACACGAACGGAAAGTATGATATGATAGAAAAGACAGTTTGATTAACGGAAAAGGAGTACGATTATGCCTGTATTTGATTTTAGCGACACATCAGCCAACAAAAAAGAGAATGATCCGGAATGTACCTACACGACTTTTCGCTCCAGCGAGGAGAGCACCTCGCCGGAAAAACCGATTTTGATTCTGGACAACCGTGAGAGAGCATGGAAACATCATTCCTGCGGTGTTTTTACCAATCCGAGCAAGAGGACGGCTTTTGAGTTCAAGGAGGAAGATGGAAAGATCTGTGCAGATATTTTGCAGATTGATGCACGCTTTGTCAGCCTGATTCGGTGGCTGGGGGAAAATCACATCAGTGTGCGGCTGTCCGGCGCGAACCGGATGGATGGCTATGCGGTCTATAAGATCCGCGAGATTGCGTTCGGAGGTGGGACAAAGCTCTCGGCGGAGGATGGCTTTCTCCAGTTTATGATAGAAAGGCTGCTGGCAAGCAGTGCGCCTGAGGAGGAGAAGGACGAGGAAGAACAGGAAGAAGCAGGAGACAGTATGAAACTGACAAGTCTCCAGAGCATCACAGATTTTATGACATGCGCTGGAAGAACGTTGCCGGACAATATCCGTCTCTGGGCGAGAAGAAATCTTGCAGTAGCGCGATCCAATGAGGTGACTCCGGAAGAGAGACGACATGCTCAGCGTGCACTTTCCATCATGATGAACATTCAGTGGAAACATAATTACTTTGAGTCGATCGATCCGCAGGAGGCACGCCGCATTCTGGACGAAGAGTTGTACGGCATGGAAAGGGTAAAACAGAGGATTATTGAGACGATCATACAGATCAACCGCACGCACACACTCCCTGCATACGGTCTTTTGCTGGTTGGACCGGCAGGGACAGGAAAATCACAGATTGCGTATGCGGTGGCGCGTATCCTGAAGCTGCCGTGGACAACACTTGATATGAGTTCCATCAACGATCCGGAACAGTTGACAGGAAGTTCTCGTATCTATGCAAATGCGAAGCCGGGGATTATCATGGAGGCATTTTCCATGGCAGGGGAATCGAACCTTGTCTTCATCATCAACGAGTTGGACAAAGCAGCGGCAGGAAAGGGAAATGGCAATCCGGCAGATGTGCTTTTGACACTTCTTGACAATCTTGGATTCACCGACAATTACATAGAATGTATGGTCCCGACGGCAGGAGTCTACCCGATCGCGACCGCCAATGAGAAGGATAAGATCAGCGCACCGCTGATGTCACGTTTTGCCGTGATCGATATTCCGGACTACACGCCGGAGGAGAAGAAAATCATTTTTTCAAAATTCGCACTTCCAAAAGTTCTAGGGCGCATGGGGCTGCACGAGAACGAATGTGTCGTGACGGAGGATGCACTTGATGCAGTGATTGAGAAATATGCAGATACGACCGGAATCCGTGACTTAGAGCAGGCAGCAGAGCATATGGCAGCAAATGCACTGTACCAGATCGAAGTAAACCATATCACAGAGGTTGTCTTTGACGCAGAAATGGTGCGAGACCTGTTGGCATAGATAGAATAAGAGATCTTATAAAAAGAGGAAAATATTTTGGGTTCCCCCTCCACAGAATCATTTGGTTGATTTTGTGGAGGGGGAATTATTTATTTGAGATGCCGAATAATAATGAGATAGAAGTCCTGATTTTCTGTATAATCTATCTATTTAACTTATTATATCTTTTTTATCTAATAGAAAAATTAGAAAACATCAAAAAGATTAAAAAATGAAAGAAATAGATAGAATTTTTGCGAAAAAGTGTTATAATTGGTGGTAAGCGGACTTTTTGCGATCTGCTTCGCTGCCCACACAATTGTTGTAGCAAAATAAGACACCATGGAAAGATTTATGACAAAAGGAGGAGAGGTATGATTTATTTAGTTATAATTGCAGCAGTGTTGGCTTTAGGGTTCGCCGCTTTCAACTTTATGACGGTAAAGCGAATGCCGGAAGGAACGAAAGAGATGGCGGAGATTTCAGGGGCAATCCGGATAGGTGCGAATGCGTTTATCCGGTACGAGTACAAAGTATTGTACACGGTGATTGCCATCGTAGCAGTTCTTATGGCAGTGATCACGACATGGCATGCAGCGGTGGCGCTGCTGATTGGTTCTGTTATGTCGGGATGTGCTGGATTTGTGGGGATGAAGATTGCGACCTATGCAAATGTCAGAGTGACAAACCGTGCAAGGGAGACAAAAGACATCGGAGAAACCGTGAAGGTTGCTTTTCGAGGAGGATCCGTCATGGGATTGTGTGTCGGAGGATGTGCACTTCTGGGGCTGTTTCTGGTGTACGTAATTTTCGGAATCGGTATGGGGCAGCTTGATATCACGACAGCATCGTACAAAAATATGCTGGGCTTAAGCTTTTGCCCGTTTACGATGACTCTTTCCGGGTATGCACTGGGATGCTCTCTGGTGGCGATGTTTAACCGTGTAGGTGGGGGAATTTATACAAAAGCAGCAGATATGGGAGCAGATTTAGTTGGAAAGACAGAGGCACACATTCCTGAGGATGATCCGAGAAATCCAGCAACGATTGCAGATAATGTTGGGGATAACGTTGGTGATGTGGCAGGCTTGGGATCGGATTTGCTGGAAAGCTTTGTGGGAGCGATCTCCTCTGGTATTATTCTTGCATATCATATGTTCTCCAAATCTCTTGCCGAAAATACAGGAATGACGAATGAGATGCTAAAAACGTTGATTCTTTTCCCGATGATTTTTGTGGCTTTGGGATTGATTGCATGCTGTATTGGAATCGCATTTTTACTGTTGAAGAAACAGATGTCTAAAGATCCGCATAAGGATTTGAATGGGGCGACTTATATTGCGGCAGGTATGACACTGGTGTTTGGAGTGATCGTTTCCTATGTGATGTTCCACGGATATGAAGCTTCTGCATTGAATCGTATTCTGGGATTTAAGTGTGGATGGATTTCTACATGGATTGCAGCGGCAATCGGCGTGATTGCAGGTGTGGTGATTGGCATGATCGCGGAATATTATACTTCAGCTGATTTTCAGCCGACGCGCAACCTGGCGCAGGCTTCCCTGGAGGGAGCAGCACTCACGATCACACAGGGTATGGCGCTGGGAATGAAATCATGTATGGCACCGTGTGTGATTTTAGGTGTGGGTATCATTGTATCTTATCAGGTATCTGGAATGTATGGAGTAGCGATGGCAGCAATGGGAATGCTTTCTTTTGTGACAGCAACCGTCTCAGTTGATACTTATGGCCCGATTTCAGACAACGCCGGAGGCATCGCAGAAATGTCGAAACTGGATCCGGAAGTGCGAAAAATTACCGATACGCTGGATTCTGTCGGAAATACGACGGCTGCAATCGGAAAAGGATTTGCGATCGGTTCTGGCGCATTGGCAGCACTTGCCCTGATGATTTCGTACTTATATTCTTATAATGATTTCAGCACAGCATTGATTTTGAACCTGGTGGAGCCGATGACGCTTGCCGGTGTGATTATCGGAGGTGCATTGCCGTTCCTGTTTTCTGGTATGTTGATTGAGGCAGTGGCAAAAGCAGCGCGCAAGATGGTCGATGAGGTTCGACGTCAGTTTAAGGAAATTCCTGGAATTCTGGAAGGAAAGGCAAAGCCGGATTATAAGACTTGCATTGAGATCTCTTCGAAGGGAGCAATTGCGGAGATGAAGATTCCTTCTCTTCTTGCCATCGCAGTGCCGGTGGTATGTGGATTCGTTCTGGGACCGGAGTTTGTCGGTGGAATCCTGATCGGCTCTACGATCTGTTCTATCATGATTGCCATCTATGCCGGAAATGCCGGAGGAGCATGGGACAATGGTAAGAAATATATCGAATCCGGAGAAATCCCTGGCGCAGGCAAGGGAAGCGAGGCACACGATGCGGCCGTGGTCGGGGATACCGTCGGTGATCCACTGAAAGATACCGTTGGACCATGTCTTGATATTTTTATCAAGATCATGTCTACCGTGTCTCTGGTGGCAGTGGCTGTCTTTGCAGAACATAATCTGGCAGACTGGTTTGCGAGAATTTTCGGGTAAAGAATGACGAAATAGAACACAAAGAGAGAGCAAAAATTGGAATAGAAATACAAAAAATGGAACACCATGGGAAGACTTATGTGCAAAATGGATAATAATTTGAACAAATATTTACCTTGAACAGCAATTATTTACAACTTTTCAATTGATGAAACAGCTGGTATAATGAAATCACCTTAAAGGAAACGGTAATTTTATTACAAGAAGGAGAGGTAAAACTATGAAAAAATGGAGATGTGTGGTTGCAGCAACAACCGCAGCAATGGCAACAATGGCAGCTATGCCTGTAATGGCAGCAGAGTACGACGCAAATAACCCGCCGATCGTAACGACAGAAAAAGGTCAGCTGATGGGATTCATGGATGAGGATACCTATACATTCCTCGGCATCCCATATGCACAGGCAGAGCGTTTCCAGGAGCCACAGGAAGTAGAGGCTTGGGAAGGCGTAAAGAGTGCACAGACATACGGAACAATTTCTCCAATTCCGGATCAGACATCTGTTGGATCAGATGAGATGATGTGGCCACATCGTTACTGGATTCAGAACGAAAACTGCATGAACCTGAACGTATGGACACAGTCTCTTGACACAAGTGCAAAGAAACCTGTTCTGGTATTCTTCCATGGCGGCGGATACACAAACGGTTCTTCTGTCGAGTCCGCAGCATATGACGGAAAGAACTTAAGCGAGTATGGCGACGTTGTTGTTGTTACAGTAAACCACAGACTGAATGTACTTGGTTTCCTTGATCTGACAGCTTACGGCGATGAGTATGCAGGTTCTTCAAACCTTGGTATCAAAGATTTAGTAGCATCTCTTGAGTGGGTACAGGAAAACATCGAATACTTCGGTGGAGATCCTGACAACGTAACAATCTTTGGACAGTCCGGCGGCGGCGGAAAAGTTACTACTTTGATGCGTACACCAGCAGCAGAGGGTCTGTTTGACAAAGCTATCTGCCAGAGTGGTATCTTCGGCGGAACAACAAAAGAGAGCGAGCAGGAAGAGACAGCACGTCTGCTTGAGCAGCTCGGATTAGACGAGACTCAGGTTGATGAACTGAAGACAATGAACTACCATGATCTGATCGAAGCAGCTCAGGCAGCTGGATTATCATGGAACCCAGAAAACGATGGCGAGTACATCCTGGATGACTACTGTGATTGGGCAAACGATATCCCATTCATGGCTAGTACCGTATTCAGTGAGTTCGATTACAACTGGATGGTTGAAGGACCAAACAAGAACGAGTGGACAGAAGAAGAGTCTATGGCTCGTCTGACAGAGAAATATGGTGACAAAGCAGAAGCAATCGCTGAGGAATTCCAGAAAGTATTCCCGGGAAGAAATATCGCAGATGCATACTTCTATGATGCATATCTGCCATGGGCAGCAATCAGCAGAGAGGGTGTAGAAGGCATCCTGAATCACAAACTTGAGAACGCAACAGCTCCTGTTTACGAGTATCTGTTCGATTACGAAGTTCCTGTAAACGGCGGCGCTCTTGCTTTCCACTGCTGCGATCTGATTTATGTATTCCACAATGTTGATATCCCGGTTGTTACACGCGCAACAGGCGGAGATGAGACAGCACACAAAGTACAGGATGAAGTTGCAAGCGCTATCGTTGCATTCGCAACAACTGGCGATCCAAGCACAGAGTCTCTGGAGTGGAAAGCATATACACAGGATGAGAAGAACATCATGGTATTCTCAGCTGACAGCAAGTGCACAATCCTGAACGATGAGCAGCTCTACACATTAGCAGCAGAGGCTATGAACAACTAATTGTTCCATCAGCAGGAAGAATAAAAAAATAGCATAGACATCGGAGATCTGTGAGATCTCTGAGTAAAAGAAATAGAAGCAGGGCTGACACATAAAATGTGTCAGCCCTGTTTTATGATGGAAAATCGGATTGTGATTTGAAATCCGCTCCCCCACTTGGAATCTGCTTCGAGGGAAAGCTTTAGATGGCGAGCAATCTCACTTGCAAGATAGAGTCCCATGCCGGTTGCCTTCTGCCGGTTTTCGCCGGAATTGCCGCTAAATCCTTTCTCAAAGATATACGGAAGATCGCTGCTGCGGACGCCGATTCCATTGTCTGAGATGCAGAGGATACTCTGATCTTCTGTGCGGGAGAAGGCGAAAGAAAGCTTTGGTGTCCGGTTTTCATCACAGTATTTGAGCGCGTTGCTGACGATCTGGCAAAGCAAAAACGAGAAACCTCTGCGGTCAGTGTAGACAGAAACATTAGGCACATCGATCATCACGGCAAACCCTTTTTCGACCAGCAGAGGTTGGTAATCTTCCAGCACCTCTGTGATACATTCACACAGATCCATCTCTTCAAACAGAAAATCTTTGTGAGGTCCTTTCAGGCGGGCATAGAAGAGCATCTGGTTTACAGATTCCTGTATACGGTTTCGGATATAGTCAAGCTTGAAACTGACATTCTCTGGAAATTCATCGCGCCGGTTGTCGAGGAGAAGAGTCAGAAGCGAGAGCGGCGTCTTCGTCTCGTGTGCCCACGCCTCGACGTATTCTTCGTAGTCTGAGATCTGCGCCAGCAGTTGTTCATAATCGCTCTGCTTTTTGCGGAGCTCACATCCAAGTATCCGAATCATCTGACCATCCCAATCACTACTCAATCTGAGTAAATTTTTCTCATTTTGCTCGTCAGGAAACTGGAGAAAATACAGAAAAGCTTGTTGACGCTGCTTTTCACGGCGGGAGAGAATGATCAGCAAAATTCCAAACAGTAGGAGTGTTCCAAGAATCATCACACCTATCAGAGCACGAAATGCTTTGATATTGGCGATCCACAGAATCAGCGCCGATACGCTGTCTATACCGAGAAGAAGAAAAAGCCATGGGGCATATTTCCTAAAAATGTTCCATTTATGTCTCATGGGGAACCTCCCCAGCCGTCAGCTGATAACCGACACCGCGGACTAGCGTGATCTTCTGGCGCATTCCCATGCTTTGCATGGTTTTCTTTAGCCTGGTGAGATTGACCTGCAAGGCATTCTCATCGATAAACTCGGTGGTTCCCCAGAGCGCGAGGAACAGATCCTCCTTGCGGACCACTTCCTGCCCATGTGTCAGAAAGATTTCGAGAAGCTTTCCCTGATTTTTGGGAAGAACCACGGACTGATTGTGGATGTACAAGGTATAGGTCTGACGATCAAGAAGAAAATCCGTTCCTTCCAGGAGATGGGCGCGACCTTCATATCGCTTGAGGACATTGGCGATCCGCGCGAGCAGGCGCTCTTTTCGGAATGGCTTTGTCAGATATTCGTCTGCGCCGAGATCTAAGGCATGGAGTTCATCTCTCATCTGATCACGAGATGTCAAGACCAAAATCGGAATCGCACTTTTTTGTTTTATTTCACGGCAAATCTGAAATCCACTGGTGACCGGAAGATTTAAATCGAGCAGCACCAGATCAGGGGAGAGGCAGAGAAGCTGATCTGCCACATCTTCAAATAGAGTGAGGGCATCCACCTCATAGCCTGCCTTTTGTATCATCTGGATCAATTCTTCGCGCACCAGCACTTCATCCTCCACAATCGCAATTCGTTTCAAATTTTTTCACCTCATTCTTCACGCTTTGGCGCCATCAAGGACAGGAGAAAATGACTGCTGGATCTCTTGACGGCTGTCATGTAAATCCATTCTACCACACAGAGCAGCAAAATCATAGCGGCAGAAATCACCATCATGGATGGAATATCGACCTGCGTGCGGGAGGAAAGGAATCCGGTGAACAAGGCGCGTGTGCCAAAAATGCTGCTGAGCGCGGCGATGATGGTTGGAATGCCGAAATACCAGCTGATTTGCTGATTTGCTGAACAGCACAGAGATTCGTAGGAAGCTCCCAAGCGGATCAGTGTCTGATATCGCCTTGCGGTCTTTTGCTGCTGTGTCAGAAACTGCACGCCGATGATCGTGTTGGCAATGATCAGAAAGATGATGGCAAGGTAGATGGTGATATAGCTTGCCGCGACGACATAGAAGAGTTGACGTCCCATATTTTGGAGATAACTTTCATAGGAGAGCCCCAACGCATCGAGCTTTTCATTCGTGTCCAAAAAGCAAGTGAGCAGACTTTTGTGTGAGGTCTCTTCCGGGGCGAAAACGGCGTTCAGGTAGGTGCTGTAATCGCCTGTGGTCAGAGAATCAAACACTTCATCAGGCACAATCAGCGCAAATGACAGTGTGATGGAGCGATCGACAACGAGATTTGTCGTCTGAACAGTGCCTGTCAGATCGTGGGGTTCACCCGCGATGGTGACTTCTGGTCTGGTGGCGAGGATCTGATTCAGGATGGATATTCTGGAAGGCGTGGTAAAGTCAGTATCCATATAGACGGCGGCTTCGTCGTCTGAAAGTACAATCTGGGGCAGATCCGCGATCGACAGCAGCTGATTATATCCGGAAAGGGAAATCAGATAGGGGTAATCTGCATATCCCAGATTGTCCAGCAAAACGGTCTTGTCTTCAGAATCCGGAAGGTGTTCAAGGGCAGACATCACACGATCCATAGAGTAGGCGCTGTCATAATCTTCGGATCGGCGGATATAGCCGACTTTCATCTCGAAAATATTGCTGAAGAGAGAAGAAAGTTTGCCTGTCTCCAATTTTGCCTGCACTTCTTTGGGATCCTCCCACTCGCTGAAGGTGTAGTCGATTGCATGAGGTTCCGATGCTCCGTAAAATTTTGCGATGGCGACACCGCAGCCAAAGCAGCACAGCGCCGCTAAGATGAGCAGCGAGCTGATGGCAAGCGCGTTGGAGCGGTGAATGACATATTCCTGGAGCTGGCGGAAGGTGAAGGTGTGCAGTCTCTGTTTTTTTCCAGCGCGTCCGGCAAAAATGCCCATGGCAGAGCGAAGTCCGAAGAACAAGAGCAAGGTCCCCGAAAAGCCCAGCAAAAAAGTGAGCGCCATATTGCTGACGTCTTGCCAGGATAGACCCTTGATTGCCATGGCGTAGGCAATTGCAAGAAAAGCGATGCCAACAAGGACAGAGAGGGTGTAGATGGCAGAAGGCAGCTGCTTTTTGGTGCCTTCGGGAGCGGGTGTCAGCAGGGAACCGATCTCCTGGCGGACAATTTTTCCACTCAAGATGAGGAAGGCAGCCAGCTTGATGGCAAGAAAGCCGATGACAGTCAGGAGGATGGCATTGCATGATACTGAAATTCGATGTCCGATGATGCCAAGTCCCACCAGCCGTGCAGTGACGAGGCTAATGATTTCTGAGAGAAAAATGGCGATGGGTAAGCCGATGAGAAGAGCTGTCACATTGCTTTTGAGATCCTCAGCCAGAAGCAGAAGAAACAGCTTCGAGCGGCGCATTCCCATCATCAGGTAGACACCAAATTCATGGCTGCGCCGCTGCAGCTGAAATTTGCACGCAAAATAGACCAGGAAAAACAAAAGGAACAAGGTCATTGCGTAGAACAGAGGAATCATGGTCATCAGGCGATTGACCGCGTCGCTTTCCATCTCCTTCAGGAAAAGCATGACATCCTGGTGGGAGAGGGAGAGGATAATATAAAATGCGACGATCGCAGCGAGCAGGGAGGCAAAGAACAGACCATTTTCTTTCCTGCTGCGTTTGCTGTTGCGTGATACGAGATCAAAGAACATTGGCACTTCCACCTCCTAACTGAGCCATGACTTTCAAGATGCGCTCATAGAACTGCTGCTGCGATTCTTCTGGAACATTACGGCGCAGTTCATGGAAGAGAACGCCGTCTTGGATAAATAGGATGCGTTTGCAGTAACTCGCCGCATTACAGTCATGGGTGACCATCAGGATAGTGGTATTCTGTTCCTGATTTAATCCAGAGAGCTTTTTCATAAGCATCTTTGCGTTTCTGGAATCAAGTGCGCCTGTCGGCTCATCGGCGAGGACTATTTTGGGGTTCAGGATGAGAGAACGCGCAGCTGCAACGCGTTGTTTTTGTCCGCCTGACATTTGAGATGGAAATTTGTCTAGAACATCTGTGATCTCAAAGTAGGAGGAGAGCTGCTCTAACCGTTTTTGACACTCTTTTTGTGAAATACCGTGGAGCGACAGAGGAATTGTGATATTTTCACGCCCTGGCAGATTGTCGAGAAGTTCAAAGTTCTGGAAAAGGTAACCGATCATCTGCCCACGGTAATTGGCGAGCTTAGAGCCTTTTAATGCCTGAATCTCCGTGCCCTGCATCAGGATTTTTCCGCTTGTAGGTGTAATGACAGTTGCAATGCAGTTTAGCAGAGTAGACTTTCCAGAGCCGCTGCTTCCCATGATGCCGAGAAATTCACCGGACATTACCTGGAAGGAAATACCGTCGAGAGCTTTCGTCTGATTTTCTGGCTTGCCGTAATATTTGCGCAGAGATTCGATTTCAAGAATTTTATTTTCCATGCGGGATCCTCCTTTGATTTTTTTTTGATTTCTAAAGGTATCATAACATAAAAAAATCAGGGAGAACACTTACAATGGATGAAAGGTTTTGCGGTGGATTTGCTTGATTTTTTCTATAGGATTTTCTTCCTTATTTGCACAAATCATGATACTATGATAAGTGATACGAAAGGGAAGGAGCGATGTGAAAGAAGGGCGAAAAGCTGCTTCTTGTGCGCTCCCGATGATATCACACAATAGAGGAGGTTTCTATGGAGAAAAAAATTATTCAAGTTGAGGACAAAGTACCAGTTCGTCTTCTCGTACCGCTCAGCATTCAGCATATGTTTGCCATGTTCGGTGCATCCGTTTTGGTTCCCTTTATCTTCGGAATCAATCCTGCGATCGTTCTGCTCACAAACGGAGTCGGAACATTACTGTTCATTTTGATCACAAAGGGGAAAGCGCCTGCTTATCTCGGATCTAGCTTTGCATTTCTCGCACCGGCGGGCATTGTCATATCGAAATGGGGATATTCTTATGCATTAGGTGGCTTCGTCGTAGTCGGACTGTGCGGATGTATTCTTGCCTTTATCGTCTACAAATTCGGCACGAAATGGATCGATATCGTTCTGCCGCCGGCTGCAATGGGACCTGTTGTGGCATTGATCGGTCTGGAACTGGCAGGAAGCGCAGCATCCACAGCAGGAATTCTGAAGACGACCTCGTACACGCTGGATGAGGCAAGCGGTCTGTATGCACAGACAGTGACACCGGTAGATATGAAATGTTTTCTGGTATTTCTGATCACTCTGGGTGTCGCGGTCTTTGGAAATGTGCTGTTCAAGAAGTTTTTATCGGTCATCCCGGTGCTCATCGCAATCATCGCGGGATATATTTCTGCGATTGTGCTGGGAGTGACAAGCATGGATACGATTCGGGGAGCATTCTCCACATCGCTGATCTCGATTCCAGAATTTCAGCTTCCACATTTTAAAGTGGAGGCGATTGTGATCATTCTGCCGGTTATTCTGGTTATCGCTTCTGAGCACATCGGTCACCAGGTTGTCACGAGCAAGATTGTCGGCAAGGATTTGTTAAAAGATCCGGGGCTTCACCGTTCTCTGTTTGCCGATAACTTTTCGACAATGTTGTCCGGATTGGTGGGATCCGTACCGACGACGACTTACGGTGAAAACATCGGTGTCATGGCAATGACAAAAGTGTACTCTGTGCGTGTGATCGCAGGGGCAGCGATCCTCTCGATCTTATGCTCCTTCATCGGTCCGATGTCCGCGTTGATCAACACGATCCCGGGACCTGTCATTGGAGGAATTTCCTTCCTGCTGTACGGTATGATCGGAACATCAGGAATCCGCATCATGGTAGATGCAAAAGTAGATTACAGCAAGAGCCGCAACCTGACACTGACATCCGTTGTGTTTGTGACAGGACTTTCCGGCGCAGCCATCACACTGGGAAATGTCGAATTAAAAGGAATGGTTCTGGCATGCATCATCGGCATGATTTTATCCTTGCTGTTTTACATCTTTGACAAATTTGAGCTGACAAACGACCGGGAATAATCTGCCTTAACGATCTTCCCTTATGGGAAGTGTGCCGATTTCTTGAATCCCCCATATCCACACTCGATATGTACGGTGTGTGGAGTGGGGGATTTTTTCGAACACTGGGATCAACAAAAAACAGTTTCCGTGACATGCTGCGCTTCCGGTTCGGTCCGTGCACTTAGGATCCGCCATTCGCGAACGGTGAGTGACACTTGACAATAGAAAGAAAATAATTTATAATAATAATTACTATTATTAATAAAATATCACTTTCCAGAAAAATTCAGCACAGAGTTTTTTGTGAAAAGTGGATAGAGAGGATGCAATGGAAAGGGGGATACAAATGAGTTTTAGATGTTCCGTGTGTGGTTATATTTTTGAGGGAGAGAAACTTCCAGAGAATTATGTCTGTCCGATCTGTCATCAGACCGGAAAATTTGAAGCCTACTCCGGGGAAGAACAGGAAAAATGGCAGGCGCCGGAAGAAAAAAAAGTGCTGGATCTGTCGTATGACAGTTTGTTTGCGAGAGAAGATGATTCTTGTCGGTATATGAAGGAGATTCATGAGATGGCTGTCAGCGGAAAGTCCCTGCACAGCTCGATGGGAACCCAGATGAAGATGCCTGGCTGGGATGATATTTTGATTTTGGGCGCACAGCTCAATCCACCGCCGCTCAATGATGGGGAGCCGGTGGACACCGTGACCGTGATCGGAAAACATGCGAAGAAGCCGCTGGTGCTCGAGAACCCGGTCTTTATCTCACATATGTCATTCGGGGCACTTTCCAAGGAGGCAAAGGTATCTCTGGCGAGGGGAAGTGCGCTTGCCAAAAGTGCGATGTGCAGTGGGGAAGGCGGAATTTTGCCTGAGGAAAAAGCAGCAGCTGACAAATATATATTTGAGTATGTCCCAAATCGTTACAGTGTGACACCGGAGAATCTGCGGACTTCTGATGCGATCGAGATCAAAATTGGACAGGGGACGAAACCTGGCATGGGCGGTCATCTTCCGGGGGATAAGGTGACGAGGGAGATCGCTGCGATACGAGGCAGAGAGATCGGAAAGGACATCCAGAGTCCGTCAAAATTTTCGGATGTCCAGACAAAAGAAGATTTGAAAGAACTCGTCTCGATGCTCCGCGAGGCATCGGAAGGTCGCCCGATTGGAATCAAGATTGCGGCGGGAAAGATAGAGAGAGATCTGGAATACTGTGTGTTCGCTGAGCCAGATTTCATCACGATCGATGGTCGTGGAGGAGCCACTGGTTCCAGCCCTCTGATTCTCAGGGAAGCGACCAGTGTACCGACCGTTTATGCACTGCACCGTGCGAGAAAGTATCTGGACTCGATAGGTTCCGACATAGACCTGATCATCACAGGAGGTCTGCGCGTGTCATCCGATTTTGCGAAGGCAATCGCTATGGGAGCAACGGCAGTTGCGGTGGCGTCGGCGGCTTTGATCGCAGCGGCATGCCAGCAGTATCGCATCTGCGGCACCGGCATGTGTCCGGCAGGAATCGCCACACAGGACCCGGCTTTGCGCGCAAGACTGAACGGTGATGCGGCAGCACAGAGAGTGGCAAATTACCTGAACGTATCCCTGGAGGAACTGAAGATGTTTGCCAGAATCACAGGACACAAAAATCTTCATGATTTGTCGGTGGAGGATCTCGTGACGATCAACAGAGAGATCTCAGAATATACCAATATTCCACACGCATAAATCAAAAACCAAATCACAACACAGCGTTTTATGGGTATAAGATAAGGGACTTCCCAGCAAAAGATTTCTTTCTGTTTGCGGGGAAGTCCCTCGTAGTATTGACAATGATCTAGTCGATGGGGAAGGACAGAAGACGCCAGCTTAAATGGATCAGCTCTTGCCTCGGGGAAGAGTTTTGGATGATGATCTGTCCCTTCCTGTCGTCAGGGCGGAGCAGTTTGTGCTGTTCTAACTGCCTTTTGAGTTCCAGTGAGGTGCCTAGACTTCCGTCTATAATCTCAATCTTTTTATTCCCTAAAAAGGTTCTCAGATGATGCTTTAAAAATGGATAGTGTGTGCATCCGAGCACGATAGTCTCCGTATTTTCGGAAAGGTAAGGGGCAAGATGTTCTTCAAAGTAGAGATCTAATGCCTTTCCGTCCAGATTTCCCTGCTCGACAAACTCCATGAGACCTTCGCATTTCACGGGGATAATCTCTGCTTGATCTTTATATAAATCTAATAATCTGTGAAATTTTTCCTGCTGAATGGTCATAGGTGTGGCGAGAACCAAAATCCGACCTCCATGGCTGCGGATTACCGCAGGCTTGATAGCAGGTTCAATCCCGATGATAGGCAGATCAGGATAAGTGACTCTGAGTTGGCGTATAGCTGCGCTGGTGGCAGTGTTGCATGCCACAGTCAGAGCTTTGATGCCCTGTTCTAAAAGCTGTTCTGCCACATGAAAGGTGAGCTTGCGGATGACTTCCTGATCTTTGGTACCGTAAGGTGCGTTCAGGGAGTCACCGTAATAGATAAAATCCTCATAGGGCATGATTCTGACGGCTTCTCTGAGCACACTTAGTCCTCCAAGACCTGAATCCATAAAACCAATTGGTAAATTTCTTTTTGTAGATATATCCTCCATTGCCATATCATCTTCCTTTGTGATCATATAATTTTAATTAGTCTCGGGCTTAGCCATGGGTCTGTGGGCAAAGGCAAATCGGCTGTTGGCAGACGCATTTGCTTTTGATCACAGACCCGTGGCTGATTGCCTACGCGGACATTATATCATAAAAATGTAGGATAACATAGGTTTTTGGAAAATGTCTTTTTCGGAATGTGTGGATTTTTTGAGAAAAACATCCGAAGGGGAAACTGATTCCAGAAGGATGGGGTCAGGATTTCCAGCTTTGCAGACATTTTTCGAGCAGGGAAATCATGGCTGTTTTTTCTTCTGCGGAGAGGGCGGACAGTAGCTGAGATGGATCTGTGCTGTCATTGTGTCCGACGCTGTGGTGGAGGTAATGACCTGATTTGCGCAGTAGTTCTATCACTTTCTCATCTGGAGTGGTGGCTTCTTTTGAGAGTTCGTGGTGTTTTTCTTTGCTTTCCTCTGTGGTGATGCCAAAATATTCTTTTCCTTTGTGGCACTGTAAATTGTCTTTGGAACAGTGGTTTTTACAGCGTGGACAGGAGCCTGTGTATAGCTCTACGAGAATGTCGACACATTTTTCGATGCCAAGTACGCCGCTGTTGAGTACGATATGATAGTTCTGTGCAGCGCCCCATTTCTGATCTGTGTAGAACTGGTAGTAGGCGGCACGGCGTTTATCCTTGTCTCTGAGACGTTTTTCTGGGGAATCGATCTGTTGACCATACTGTTCGACAATACGCTTTGCACGATTTTCAATATCAGAATGAATAAAAACGGTTAAACAGTCGTGTGTATCTTTCAGAAGATAATCTGCACAGCGCCCTACAATGACACAGGGACCTTTCTGTGCCAGTTCCAGAATGAGTTTCCGCTGAATGATCCAGAGATAGTCCTGATTGGAATAGTGATTAAAATTTCGGTCAGAAAATGCGTTGACCAGCCAACTGCCGTGGGAGGCATATTCTCCTTTTTCTGCGATGTATTCTTTCGTGAATCCACTTTCCTCTGCGATTTTTTCGAGCAGTTCATTGTCATAGCATGGAATACCTAAACGTGCGGCAACCTCTTTGCCGATTGTCCTGCCCCCGCTGCCAAATTGACGGCTGATAGTAATAATTCTGTTACTCATATACTTGTCCCCTTTCAAAGTTTGTGTTTGAATGTAAGAAAAGTCCGGTGCGCCGGTCGCGGCGCATGGAGATTTACAGAAAAAGCGCGCAGACAAAAGAGCTGGATTTATGCCTTTTGACCACACGCTTTTTAGAGATACTAAAAATAGCGTGAGGCGATCAACTGGATTTACGCAGTGATGCCACACGCTGTTTCTATTCTTATATATTATCAGCTTTTGACAACAAAGTCAAAAACATTTTTGACGGTTCCAGGTTTGCGTCAAAAGAACATTGGCAGGGATTGTGCCAGAGGATATCAGCGCAGACACGCTGCGTGTTGTTTTAGAGTAACGTCATCTCTCCTCTATCGGGATAAACTCTGTGTGATGACCGACATATTTGTAGGCAGGACGTATAATCTTGTTTGCATTGATCAGTTCCTCCAGACGGTGTGCGCTCCAGCCTGGCATACGCGCAATCGCGAAAATAGGTGTAAAGAGTTCCTGTGGGATGCCGAGCATGGAATAAACAAAACCGCTGTAGAAATCGACATTGGCGCAGACGTTCTTGAACAGTCTGCGATGTTCCATCACCAGTCTGCCAGCCAGCCGTTCTACCAGATCATATAATTCAAATTCTTCCATCATGCCTTTCTCTTCTGCCAGCTTCTTCGCAAATTTCTTTAAAATGACTTCTCGCGGGTCAGACAAAGTATAGACGGCGTGTCCCAGTCCATAGATCAAACCGGTATGGTCGAATGCCTCTTTGTTCAAAATTTTCTGCAGATAAGCTGCCACTTCATCCTCGTTCTTCCAGTCACTGATATGCGCTTTGATATCGTCAAACATATTTTGCACTTTTAAGTTGGCACCGCCATGGCGCGGTCCTTTGAGTGAACCGATGGAAGCTGCAACAGAAGAATAGGTATCTGTCCCCGACGAGGTCACAACGTGCGTCGTAAAGGTAGAGTTATTTCCACCGCCGTGTTCTGCGTGCAAAATGAGCGCAATATCCAGAACTTTCGCTTCGAGTTCTGTGTACTTGCTGTCAGGACGCAGCATCAGCAGCATATTTTCTGCAAGAGACAAGCCCTTCTGCGGATTGCGGATCAGCAGTGTATCATCTTTGCGGAAATGGCGGTAAGAATGATAGGAATAGACTGCGATCAGAGGCAGTTTTGCGATCAGGTTCATCGACTGGCGCAGAACATTTCCTGCTGAGATATCATCTGGATTTGGATCATAAGTATATAAAGATAAAATACAACGCTGCATCGCATTCATGATATTTTCACTGGATGCCTTCATGATCACATCGCGCACAAAACGTCCTCCCAGATCCTGTAACTCGAACATCACATTCAAAAACATGTCCAATTCACTCTGACTTGGCATTCTGCCAAACAAGAGCAGATAGATTGTCTCTTCAAATCCGTATTTGCGTCCTTTCAATCCATTCACAATATCATTGATTTCTATTCCCTGATAATACAAACTTCCATCTGCCGGGATTCTGCGGCCATTGACTAAGTCATAAGCGCAGACATCTGAAATCTCCGTCAGACCGGTCAGCACACCCTTACCTGCGGAATCGCGCAAGCCCCTTTTTACGTCATACTCCAGATATAGATTCGGATCAATGCGATGATTCTTCATCAGCTCCGCCTCCAATTTTTCCATATCCGCCTCAAAACTTTCCATGTCTTGTACGTTCATCATTTCGTTGTCTGCCATTGATATACCTCCATTTTCCTGTAAAACACAAAAAACACCCATTGCGATACCTCTTCGTAATCGGTGTTTCCAGACAAATAAATTTCATACATCGTAAAATACTTTTTTTATTTTACACGAATCCTTACTATAATACAATATCTTTTTTATTTTTCTCTTATAGATTTTTTGGTTTTTGCGTATTACTTCTTTTGACACTTTGCCTATGTTCCTCGGGACGATGGCGCACGCGATGGCATACATTTATGCTATACGTCAAAACGAGTTGAGATTTTCAGCAGATTTTGCTATAATAAGACAAAAAAATAAGCTGTGATCAAGCAAAAAGGAGTTGAAATTTCGATGGATAACGAAGTGTTGCAGGCGATGAGGACGCGCAGAAGCGTGCGAAAATATAAGAAGGAACAGATCTCGGAGGAGCAGCTGAGTGCGATTTTGGAGGCAGGAAAGTATGCACCGACGGGGATGGGATTGCAGTCACCTCTGATGGTAGTGGTTCAGAACCCTGAGACGATAGCGAAGCTCTCAAGGATGAATGCAGAGATCATGGGAGCGAACAGTGATCCATTTTACGGGGCGCCGACCGTGATTGTTGTTCTGGCAGACCCGGAGCGACCGACATGCGTGGAGGATGGATCTTTGGTGATGGGCAATCTGATGCTTGCTGCCCATGCGGTGGGAGTGGATTCCTGCTGGATTCACAGAGCAAGACAGGAATTTGACAGTGCACAGGGAAAAGCGCTGTTAAAAGAGTGGGGAATTCCGGAGCACTATATCGGTGTGGGACACTGCATTCTGGGATATCGCGACTGCGAGTATCCTCAGGCGAAACCGAGAAAAGAAAATTATGTCGTCAGAGTATAGGACGAATCAAAAATAAGTGGTGAGAGGAAGAGGCACAGATTGTCGTATTTTGGGGCAGTCTGTGCCTCTGATAATATAGATTGAAATTTCTGGTGCTGGCAAGGAGGCAGAGATTTCCAGAGAAAAACACAGAGAAATTTCCTTGACGGAGGCGGAAATCTATGATAAGGTGATAGAGAAAAAAATTAGTATAGACTAACTTCTGACATTGCACTTTGCAATGTTCTTTTTTGGGAGAAAAGTTAGCAAATACTAACCTGGAAGAAGGAATAAGAGAAAGAAAAATATAATTTTGTCAGTGCGAGAAAGGTGGAGAGACATGATGATTAACAAAAGACTGATTCAGATTGTGCGCGATTCAAAGAAATATATTGCGGGAAATGTCGTCTGTCAGTGGTGTACTTTGGCTGCAAACATTGCTATGATTTTTTCGATCAGCCATCTCTTTGAGAAAATGGCACAGAAGAGTGCAGAGGCTGGTGATATCTCGAAGGTGGCAGTGACAGCTCTGATTGCCATTGTAGTGCGCTATGTATGTACAGTGGGGGCGAGCAAGATGAGTTATCTTGCATCAAAGACAGTGAAGAAAGAACTTCGATCTAAGATCTATGAGAAATTGCTCCGCATCGGGGCATCGTACCATGAGAAAGTGGCGAGTTCTGAAGTGGTTCAGGTATCCGTGGAGGGTGTGGAACAGCTGGAGACGTATTTTGGCTCGTATCTGCCACAATTTTTTTACAGTATGCTAGCACCTCTGACTCTGTTTGTGGTACTTAGCTTTGTCAGCTTTTCTTCTGCGCTTGTCTTATTTTTGTGTGTGCCGCTGATTCCGGCAGCGATTGCGGCGGTTCAGACCTTTGCGAAAAAGTTGCTGTCGAAATATTGGGGACAGTACACGGCTATGGGAGATATGTTTTTGGAGAATCTTCAGGGGCTGACAACGCTGAAGATCTACGAGGCTGACGGGGAATTTCACCAGAAAATGAATGAGGAGGCAGAAAAGTTCCGCAAAATTACGATGCGTGTGCTCACGATGCAGCTGAATTCCATCACGGTGATGGATCTGATTGCATACGGCGGCGCAGCGCTCGGTGTGATTCTCGCGGTCTTACAATTTCAGTCGGGGAAGATTACAGTGGCAGGGTGCCTTGCGATTATTCTGCTGTCGGCAGACTTTTTTATCCCTATGAGACAGCTGGGGTCGTTTTTTCACATTGCTATGAATGGGATGGCGGCGAGTGAGAAGATTTTTAAAATTCTGGACTTGCAAGAGACGGAAGAGAAACAGAAGAAGATTTTGCCAGATCAGTATGGCATTGCATGCAGAGAGGTACAGTTTTCGTATGAAGCAGGACGTGAGATTTTGAGAGGAGTGAATCTGGATTGTCCGATGGGAAGCTTTACCGCGATCGTAGGAGAGAGTGGATGTGGAAAATCGACGATTGCCTCGATTTTGTCGGGAAGCAGGAGAGGATATCTGGGAGAGATCACCGTAGGTGGCTTGGAGTTATCTGAAATCTCTGAGGAAAGTCTGATGAGGCAGATTACATATGTCAGCCATAACAATTATCTGTTCAAGGGGACGGTACGAGAAAATCTGCTGATGGGTAAAGCAGATGCATCGGATGCAGAACTTTGGGAAGTGCTGGAAAAGACAAAACTTGCTGCATTCTTAAGAGAAGAAGAGGGGCTTGATACAATGCTCTCGGAAGAAGGAGCAAATTTCTCAGGAGGACAGAGACAGCGTCTCTCGCTGGCACGTGCCGTGCTCCATGACAGTCCGATCTATATTTTCGACGAGGCGACGAGCAACATTGATGTGGAAAGTGAGAATGATATCATGGATCAGATCAGAGAACTTGCGAAGAAAAAGACAGTTCTTTTGATCTCACACCGGCTTGCAAACGTGGAAGATGCCGATCAGATTTTTGCGATGGAGGATGGCGTGATCAAGGAACATGGCACACATAAAGAATTGCTTGCGCGCAGAGGAACGTATGAGAAGCTGTGGAAGAGCCAGCAGATCTTGGAACAGTACCAGTCTTCGGTGGCATGAAGGCTTAGAAAGAGGAAAAACAATCATGAAAAAGAGAAGTAATCGAAAAGTGATGGCAGATTTGATCAAGCTTGTGAAACCATTGATTGGATATATGGTAATCGCTGTGCTGATGGGAATCGCAGGTTTTCTGTGTGCTACCTTTATCACCATCTTTGGCGGATATGCCATTTTAAATGTGATGGGAAGACAAGAAGTACTTTCACTCAGAACCATTTTTGTCTGTGTTGTGATTTTTGCGCTGCTTCGAGGAATTCTGCGCTATGCGGAACAGGCGTGCAATCATTTTATCGCATTTAAACTGCTCGCACTGATTAGAGACCGTGTGTTTGGGGCGCTGAGACGGCTGTGCCCTGCGAAACTGGAAGGAAAAGACAAGGGAAATCTGATCTCGGTCATCACGTCAGATATCGAGTTGCTGGAGGTGTTTTATGCACACACGATCTCACCGATTCTGATCGCGGTGGGGATGACGATAGTCATGACATGGTATATCGGTCATTTCCAGCCACTTTTGGGACTCATTGCCTTTGCGGCATATGTGGTGGTTGGCGCAGTATTGCCTTGCTTCTTTTCAAAGAGAAACGGGGAGAGCGGAATGGTTTTCCGGACAAAGGCAGGCGAGCTGAGCAGCTATGTGCTGGAAAGTCTGAGAGGACTGCGCGAGAGCATCCAGTATCAAACTGGCGAAAAAAGGATGGAGCAGTTAAATTGCCGCACAGATGAACTTTCGGAGGAGGAGAGACATCAAAAACAGATCGCAGGGGAAAATATGGCGATGACACAGACTGTGATTCTATTCTTTGATCTTTTGATGCTTGCGGCGGGGTGTGTGCTTTACCTCGATGGAGCGGTGGAATTTAATGGAGTTTTGCTGGGATTTATTGCGCTGATGAGCTCTTTCGGACCGGTTGTGGCGCTCGCCAATCTTGGAAATACGTTACAGAATACGTTAGCAGCGGGAAATCGTGTGCTTGATATTTTGGAGGAAGCCCCGGTGATCGAGGAAGTCAAAGGAAAGCCAGAGATCGCATTTGAAGGAGCGCAGGCAAATCATGTGACATTTGCCTACGGTGAGGAGACGATTCTGTCAGATGTTTCGCTTGAGATTCCGAAAAACGAGATTGTGGGAATTTCGGGGCGCAGCGGAAGTGGAAAGTCCACTTTTTTGAAGCTGCTGATGCGCTTTTGGGATGTGCAGAAAGGGCAGATGAAAATTTCAGAAAAGTCGGTCAGAGAAATCAATACAACCAATCTGAGAAAGATGGAAAGCTTTGTGACGCAGGAGACGTATCTGTTTCATGACACGATTGAGAATAATATTCGTCTGGCGAAGAGTAGTGCGACACACGAAGAGATTGTGGAGGCATGTAAGAAAGCTTCCATCCATGAGTTTATCATGGGACTTCCGGATGGATACCAGAGTCAGGTCGGCGAGCTGGGAAGTACGCTGTCTGGAGGAGAGCGCCAGAGAATCGGTCTGGCGCGTGCCTTTCTCCATGATGCACCGCTGATTCTTTTGGATGAGCCGACCAGCAATCTGGACAGTCTCAATGAGGCGGTAATCTTGAAGTCCTTGCAGGAACAGACAAAGAAGAAGACTGTCATTTTAGTTTCGCACAGGAAATCGACGATGTGTATTGCCGATCGCATCTATTCGATGGAACAGGGAAGAATGAGTTAAAAACTTCCTGCATGTTTATGTTGACATCTGTTATAGAAATGCATACAATGAATTTAGATACAAGAAAAAGAAATCATTTCGGTAGGTGAGGCTACCACAGGGATTTGGAGATATTCCTAAGATTGCTGCCGCAAAAACGTGGAGACACGATTCGTTGGTCAGCAGGTTATGTCGTCAAGTAAGGCGTAACCTAATGCAATTTTTAAGCCCTGTGATGCTAAAGCTTGGACGTGGCTCAGATGAGATAGAAGAACATTCAAATCTCCGTCAAGGTTTAAGCTTTGACGGAGATTTTTGTGCGCAGAGAAGACTTTTTGGAGAGCCCCGGGATGACAGAAGTGTTTCAGAAAAAAAGGCAGGTGAGGAAAATGGATGCTGGTGTCAGTTATCACGCGGAATATGATTTTGATAATAAAATATTGAAAGGAAGAGATGGCTATGACAGAAATGATTTTGAAAGAATTGCTCGCGAAAAGAGAGTTCAAAGCGATCAGGACAATTCTCGATGTCATGAATTCAGTGGACATTGCCTCACTGCTGGAACATCTGGATGACAAAGAGCTGGTGCTGATCTTCAGACTCATCCCAAAGAGCAAGGCAGCAGATGTTTTTGCAAACATGAACAATACGATGCAGACGTATCTTGTGGAGATGATCAGTGAGAAAGAGTTGAAGGAATTGCTGGACGACCTTTATATGGACGATACCGTCGATCTTCTTGAGGAACTTCCGGCGAACCTTGTCACAAGAATTCTGGACACCGTGGACAGTGCAAAGAGGGCAAGTATCAATCAGCTTTTAAATTATCCAGATGACAGTGCCGGGAGCATCATGACAACCGAGTATGTATCTTTTGGCAAAAATATGATGGTGTCGGAGGCGATGCAGCACATCAAGAGAGTTGGAATTCACAAGGAAACCATCTATACCTGTTATGTGCTGGAGGCCAGAAAGCTGATCGGAATTGTGACGGCAAAGGATTTGATGACAGCAGAAGATGACAGAAAGATCGAAGATCTGATGGAGACAGAGATGATTTCTGTGAAGACACATGATGATCAGGAAGAAGTGGCACATCTGTTTTCAAAATACGGTCTCCTGGCGCTTCCAGTGCTCGACAATGATGGATGTATGGTGGGAATCGTCACTGTCGATGACGCGATGGATGTCATGGTCGATGAGACGACGGAGGATATCACCCTCATGGCAGCGATGAGTCCGAGTGAGAAGCGATACTTTGATACATCTGTGCTGGAACATGCGAAGAACAGATTTGTGTGGCTGCTCGTCTTGATGCTCTCAGCGACTATCACAGGGATGATCATCACACGATATGAAGAAGCCTTTGCAGCGATGCCCCTTTTAGTGTCGTTTATTCCGATGCTGATGGATACGGGAGGAAACTGCGGTTCTCAGAGTTCGACATTGATCATCCGCGGACTTGCCTTGGAAGAGATTCAATTCAAAGATATTTTTAGAGTGATGTTTAAGGAATTGCGGATTGCACTTCTGGTCAGTGTGGGACTTGCCCTGGCAAACGGACTGCGGATTTTTATTATGTACAGAGATATGAAACTTGCTGTCGTGATTGCATTTTCGCTGATTGGGACGGTTGTGCTGGCAAAATTGATCGGATGTGTGCTTCCTCTGTTCGCCAAAAAAGTACATCTGGATCCGGCGATCATGGCAGCACCGCTGATCACAACGCTGGTGGATACATGTTCGATTATCATTTATTTTACCATCGCGACACAGGTTTTTGTGCTGTGATGCAGAATAAGGTGTAAGAAGAAATATGCTCCCTTTTTAGCAGAAAGCGAAACAGAGACGACGTCTGCGAGAAAGAGGAGCACATTTTTTTGCTGCCAGGCGGGGCGATATGCGAATACGAGGTAGGATTGTGAGAGTGCCTCAGGCACGGAGCAATCCGGTGGGCTTTTATGTAGAAAGGAAGGATGCGTTTGACTGTTTATCTGTTAGTTGCTGCTATTATTATCATGATTTGTGTGGCCCTGAATAAGGTTTCGAGCAAAATCGGAATCCCTGTTCTTTTGACCTTTATTCTGCTTGGAATGGTATTCGGGTCAGATGGCATTTTTAAAATTGAGTTTGACAATTTCGATTTTGCGGAACAAATCTGTTCCATTGCACTGATTTTTATCATGTTCTATGGAGGATTCGGAACGAAATGGAGTGAGGCAAAACCGGTCGCTGTTCCGGCAATTTTGCTGTCAACGTTGGGGGTTGTGATGACAGCTGGACTCACAGGACTTTTTTGTCATTTCGTTCTCGGAATGCCGTTGCTTGAGAGCTTTCTGATCGGATCTGTGATCAGTTCCACAGATGCAGCCTCTGTCTTTTCAATTCTCCGATCAAAGCGATTAAATTTAAAATATAGAACTGCTTCTATGCTGGAAGTGGAGAGTGGAAGTAACGACCCGTGCTCCTATATGCTGACAGCGATCATGATCTCGATTATGTCAGGGGAGGGTGATGCAAAAAAGATTACTCTGATGGTTTTTGAGCAGTTTGCATGGGCAATCATGGCGGGCATTTTGATTGCTGTCGCTGCCCTGTGGATTCTGAGGCGTGCACAGTTTGCCGCGGCGGGATTTGATGCGATTTTTGTGATGGCGATTGCTATTTTGTCCTATGCGTTTCCGGCATATCTGGGCGGAAACGGATATCTGGGAACGTATCTTGTGGGAATGATTCTGGGAAATAATAAGATTAAAAATCAATCTTCCCTCGTTCATTTTTTCGACGGCATCACGGGACTGATGCAGATGGTCATCTTCTTCTTGCTGGGACTGTTGACATTCCCGTCGAGACTTCCAGGGGTATTCTGGACTGCACTTGCAATCGCCTTGTTTTTGACGTTTGTCGCGCGACCGGCTGTTGTGTTTACGATTTTATCTCCGATGAAATGTAAGCTGAATCAGAAATTGCTCGTTTCTTGGGCAGGATTGAGGGGAGCAGCCTCGATTGTATTTGCGATCATGGCAGTGATTGGTCAAAGTGAGATCGAGAGTGATCTTTTTCATCTGGTATTCTGCATTGTTCTGTTTTCGATTCTGTTTCAGGGTTCTCTGATTCCGTATATGGCAAAAAAGCTGAATATGATCGACGAGGACACCGATGTCTTTAAGACCTTTAATGACTACACGGAGGAAGTTCCGGTCCAGTTTATCAAGGCACCTGTGAGCACGGGACATCCGTGGGTGGGAAAAGAGTTACAGGAAATTTTGCTGCCTCCGGGAACACTGATTGTCCTGATTCAGAGAGGGGAAGAAAAGATAGTTCCAAACGGAAGCACCAGATTAGAGGAAGGAGATATTTTGATCTTAAGTGCGGCAGCACTCGAAAAAGAGATCAAAGGAATTTCCCTGACAGAGATTTTGGTTCTGCCAGGACATAAGTGGGTCGGGAAGCCGATCTCTGAGGTGGCATCTGACCCGGATAAGCTGATCATCATGATTCAGAGAAAGGGAGAGATTGTGATCCCTAACGGAAGTACCATTTTGCAGGAAAACGATAAGCTGGTGTTTAACGAGAGCATATAAGACAAGCATAGAAAAGCAAAGGGAAGGATTTAAGAAAGAGAAGGATGGAAAGATGGAGAAAAGAACGGTGAAGGAGACCGCAATCGCACCGGTTTATTATAAAAAGTTTCAATGTGCAGCATCACGGTGTGAGGACACTTGCTGTCAGGGATGGAACATTGCGATTGATCAGAAGACATGGAAAAAATATCGATCGCTGGGCAAGCAAGATCGAGCCGGAATACAGAAAGGTCTGGATAAAAGACACCATTCCTTCCGGATTGCCGACAGTGGAAAATGTGTATTTCTAGATGAACAGTCTCTGTGCAGAGTACAAAAAAAGTTTGGTGAGGAGATGCTCTGCGATACATGCAGGCGTTATCCCAGACACATGGAGGAATATGAAGGGCTTAGGGAATTTAGTCTCTCGTTGTCGTGCCCTGAGGCTGCAAGAATGATTTTAGAGGACCGTGAAAAACTGAGGTTTGACTGTGTGACGAGAGAGAGGAAGATTCCTGTACGAAAACAAAAGCAATCCGTCCGTGAAGAAAAAAAGTTGTTGAGAGAGCTGCTGGCAATCAGAAAGAAAATGTTTCAGATCGCACAGGATCGAGCGCTGGAGATGGAAGAAAGGATGGGAATGATTCTTCTGGCTGCCTCACATCTTCAAAAAGCTGTGGATCAGGGAGAGAGGAGTCTGGAGGGGACAATAGACTGGAATGAGATTCGCAAAGAGCGGCGCAAAATGCACGGAGAGCATCGCTCGCAGGAGGAGCGCTTTCTGTTTATGATGAGCAGCTGTGAGATTTTTTCACAGCTTGAGCCGATCCAGAAAGAGTGGAAAGAATGGATGGAGGCGCGCTGGAGAGCGCTGTATTGCGATGGAGTGGAAGAATATGCACAGAGACAAAAGGAATGTGAGACGGAAGATGATGAGATGATCAGTGAAAAGCTGTTTGTGTATTTCCTGTTTGTGTATTTCCTCGGGGGAATCTATGACGGACAGTTTGAGACAAAAGTAAAATTTGCGATTTTTGGATGGTTCGTGATCCGAGAGTGGGCGATGATGAGAAAAAAGGATAAGGGTGAGATTATGCTTCAAGACTGGGTAGAGTTTGCGTATCGCTATTCCAGGGAGGTGGAACATTCTGACCAGAATTTAGAGATGCTGGAGACAATTTTTGAGAGACATGAAATGTTTGAGACAGAAAAGATTTTGAAATTACTATAAAAGCCCAGTCTCAGTGGACGGCAGACAGGGCGCTTGCGCACCTGGCTGTCTGGACACTAGAGACGCTAACCCGTATGAGCATAAAAGCCACGCGATTGAAAAGAGCGAGGCGATATGCGAATACGAGGTAGGATTGCGAGAGTGCCTCAGGCACGGAGCAATCCGGTGGGCTTTTATGATTGGTAGTACTTATTTGGCAGGATGTTTGCTGCCAGCAGACAGTTCTTTATATGTCATTACAATTACAATAGCGGAAATAATCGCCGTAAGTACATCGGATACTGGCATAGAATACAGAACACCGTCCAGCCCAAAAAAGATTGGGAGAATCAATGCAAAACCTACGCCGAATACGATCTCACGCACCATGGAAAGCATGGTAGATGCGACTGCCTTTCCGGTCGCCTGCAGGAAGATAAAAGATGCTTTGTTGATGCAGGCAAGCACGATCATACACAGATAGATGCGGAAGGCTTTTACCGCAAAATCCGTGTAGTATACGCTTTCGTTTGCTGCTCCGAAAATTCCGATGAGTTGCATCGGGAAAAACTCTACGATGACAAAGGATATTGCACCGACAATCGCCTCGGAAATCAGCAGTTTGCTAAAGAGTTTCTTTACACGCTCTTTGAGACCTGCGCCCATGTTGAACCCGACAATCGGGATACAGCCAGCAGCCATACCGACAACGATCGAAATGACAATCTGGAAGAATTTCATGACGATGCCGACAACAGCCATCGGGATCTGTGCGTACTGTTCCTGTCCGAAAATCTCATCCATAGCACCGTACTTGCGGATCATATTGTTGATAGCCGCCATCGCTGCGACGAGGGAGATCTGTGACAGAAAGCTGCAGATACCGAGTGTGAGCGTCTTGCTGATAATTCTGCCGCTCAGATGGAAACTGCCCTTTGAGAGCTTTACTGTCTTTGTGTGGCACAGATACCAGATGGATAAAAGTGCAGTGATGATCTGACCGATTACGGTGGCAATGGCAGCGCCCATCATTCCCCATTTAAACACAAAAATGAAAATAGGATCAAGAATGATATTGGCGACAGCGCCGCCGAGTGTGGAAATCATAGCAAATTTCGGGCTTCCATCTGCACGGATGACAGGGTTCATAGCCTGACCGAACATATAGAACGGGATACCCAGCGAGATCCAGAAAAAGTATTCCTGAGAGTGATGAAAGGTTTCGTCATTGACTGTTCCGCCAAACATCGCGATGATCGGATCTCTGAATATCAGATAAATTGCAGTTAAGACAAGACTGGAAATGACTGCAATTAATATAGAGTTTCCCATGCTGCGTTGGGCATCGCCAGGTTTGCTCTTTCCGAGACTCAAACTCACAAATGCACAGCAGCCGTCACCGATCATGACGGCGATAGCGAGGGCGATTACCGTCAATGGGAATACAACCGTGTTGGCGGCATTGCCGTAAGAGCCGAGATAGTCAGCATTCGCGATAAAGATCTGGTCAACGATATTGTACAGAGCGCCGACCAGAAGTGAAATAATACAGGGAATGGCATACTTGCTCATGAGCTTGCCGACCTTTTCGGTGGCAAGATACGTTTGATTGGTTTCTTCCATTTGAAATTACCTCCTAAAAAACGCAAAAAAAATAATGCGTAAGCCCAAACTGGACTTACGCATTACACTGCTCGTTGAAGGAATCATAGCATAATTTCGTGTTTTTTTCAAGAAGTAAAATGAAATTTTTCGCTGATTTTTTGAAGACTGTGATCTGCAAAAACCATTCGTGTGGCACAGATAAAACAAAAAAATGGAAAAAAAAGGTGGAAATAGAAAACGCTTTCTGATATAATAAACCACAATATATTTTACAGCCCAAGAATATATTTTGGCTGAAAATAAATGAGAAAAGCGGAAGAGTGAAACGGAGGAGAACGATGATTTTTCGAGAGGCACAGGAGAGAGATTTAGAGAGCATCATGGCAATTATCCATCAGGCGCAGGAAGATTTAAAAAATCAGGGAGTTGATCAGTGGCAGAATGGATATCCAAACGAAGAAATTGTGCTTGGAGATATCAATCGAAAAGAAAACTATGTGTTGGAAGATGGCGGAGAGATCGCTGCGACCGTCATGTTTTCTTTTGCAGGAGAACCTTCTTACGAAAAAATTTATGAAGGGGAATGGAAAAGTGATCAGCCCTACGCAGTGATCCATCGGATCGCGGTGGATCGCAGCAGGAAGCATGCGGGAGCAGCGACAAAAATGCTGGATGAGATTATACGCATCTGCAGGCAGAGAGATATTTCCTCCATCCGTATCGATACTCATCGGGATAACAAAGCGATGCAAGGATGGATTATCAAAAATCAGTTTGACTATTGCGGTACTATTTATTTGAAGTCAAGTGGAGCACAGAGATATGCATACGAGCGCAGGCTGTAATACAGCCTGTTTTTTTGTGCGTCCATCGACTGAGGAAGGGAGCGTTTAAAGGTTCGGGAGAGCGGTCAGGGCGAAGATGATACTAGAAGGTTTACGATGAAGAAGGGAAGTGAAAAAATCATGGAATATGATTTGAAAATTTATACGGACAACATCGAGCCAGCAGCATCTGCGCAGATTTATGCGCTGATTGCACAGCCGCCATTTTATGGGGCAAAGGTGCGTATCATGCCGGATGTCCATTTTGGCAAAGGATGTGTGGTGGGATTTACCAGCACGATGACGACGATGGCGATCCCAAATGTGATCGGTGTAGATATCGGATGTGGAATGCTGACGGCAGAATTGGGAAAACTAGAGATGGATGAAGAGCGCCTTAGGGCGATGGACAGCTATATTAAAGAAAATGTCCCATCGGGCTCATCCGTCTATAGAGAGGCGCAGAAGGGCGCGGAAGAGCTTGTAAAGAAGCTGCACTGTTATAAGGAATTGAGAGATGTGAAGGTACTGTTTGCTTCTCTGGGCAGTCTCGGGGGAGGAAATCATTTCATCGGTGCGACACGTTCCTAATTGAAAAGATTAGGCACTAAACTTAGAACGTGAAAAGTTCTGAATTAGGAGAACTGATATTTCAATGAGTAGAATGATGGAGTAACGTCCTGAAATGCTCTCCCTAATACTCCGAATGGCAAATAGTGAATAGAAACGAAATGTCATAAGCTCGGTGAAGTCGGCTGAGAACTGCCCTAACAGGATAAGCTGAGGAAATTCGACCAGAGGTGGTTGATGCAGTCTATAGGTCGGGGGTCTATAAAATACTCATGGTGAGAATGTTATTATAACTGACGAACTTTCGAATGTACGGGTCTAAAAGTGGAATATGTAGAAATGCATATAACTCAAATAGAGTTGTGTATGTGGTTGAGTAAGATTCGATGATATGAAAAACCATACTATATTATAGGTATAGTCAAGTACATAGGCTTATAGAAAGCACCTAAAAGTATATGAACAGATAGAAATATTGGAACGTGGTAAGCTGTGAATGTGGAGATTTCTATTAATCTTTGAAGCATTGATAAGGAAAGCATATGTATAACTTATCTTAATCACAGTGAAAGTGATGGCACAGTACCTCTGAAACCGTAATAACAAGCGGTGGAGGGATAGCCATTAGTCGTTAATCATCAAACTAACGTCCTTTGGGCATTCCTTGTATTATAGACAGATGAATTCAACAGTGTATTTTGCAGGTGTTAGAACTTATTTGTGAAGCCAAATTCTATGAAAGAAGCAATGGCTTTAGACCAAATAGAAGCGCAGAAAACGCAATAGCACAGGTATACAAAATGATACATCAACAGAATTTGCATTACATCGTATCAGTTAATATTGAAGGTTTCTTCGATAATGTAAATCATAAAAAGCTAATGCAACAATTATGGAGCATTGGAATTAGAGATAAGAAAGTTCTTTCAATTATTAAAGCTATCCTGAAGGCTCCAATCTATATGCCTGATGGTACAAATGCTATCCAGATAAAGGAACTCCACAAGGCGGAATATTATCTCCACTGTTAGCAAATGTAGTTCTTAATGAACTCGATTGGTGGATTGCTTCTCAATGGGAAACAATGCCGACAGAACATAGTTATGTAGGCAAAGTGAACAAAAACGGAACGATAGACACTGGTCATAAATATAGGGCATTAAGAAATACAAATCTTAAAGAAGTCTACATAGTGAGATATACGGATGACTTTATTATAGCTTGCAGAGATTTTGAAGATGCAAGAAATATCAAGATTGCAACCGAAATGTATGAAAAACTGCGTGAGTTAATTAAAGAAATCCAAAACTGTTCAGATTCCAAATCTGAATACCAGCTAATAACAAGATACAATGTAGCAATCATGGGTTATCACAATTACTACAAGATAGCTACAGATGTGAATTTGGATATGGCTGCATTGGGATGGAAAATAGATAGAATCCTGACCAACAGATTAAAGGATAGAATTTCACGAAAAGGCAATATCACTGAAAAATATATTGATAGGAAAGTGGATTTTACTAATGTGCTTACTATGATGAAAATAGCTGGCAATGCTGAATCAGTGGAATTTGCAGATAATAGAATTTCTAAATACTATGCGCAAAACGGAAGATGTGCACATACTAATTCATGCTACAGATTTGGAAACAATAAATAAATATATTCAGAGGTTTAACCTCGATAGGAAACAATTAGCTAAGCTGAATAAATTCAGAAAGTTAGCAAACAGAGATATTATTTAAGGATATGTTGAAATAGTTAATGATGATATAAACGATGGAACGCCGTATGAGCGGGAAACCCTCACGTACGGTGTGAAGCGGGGGAAAACTTGGAGATTATATCAAAAAGTTACCTATCGCTATAGATGGACAGAGATGAAGATGGAAATGCTTACCTGATCATCCATTCAGGTTCCAGAAGTCTGGGACTCCAGGTGGCGCACATCTATCAGAACCGTGCAGTGGCATACTGCAAAAACAAGGGAAAAGAAGAAAAAGAACGTGTGAGCGCAGAGCTGAAAAACAGTGGCAGACAAGGGGAGATTCCGGATGCGCTGGTACAGATTTCGGCAAAATATGCGAAGTGGACGAAGACACCGGCGGATATGTGTTTCCTTGAGGGAGAGGCTCTGGAAGACTATCTCCATGATGTCCGTATCTGCCAGGAGTTCGCTTCGATGAGCCGCAGAATTATGGCAGATAAAATCTGTAAATTTCTCGGCATTTTCGGATACTCTGCGTTTGAGACGGTCCACAACTTTATTGATGACGAAAATGTGATCCGCAAAGGCGCAATCCCGGCGAAAAAAGGGCAGAGAGTTCTGATTCCGATGAATATGAGAGACGGCTGCATTCTGGGAGTGGGCAAAGGAAATCCAGACTGGAATAACAGTGCACCTCACGGCGCAGGAAGACTGCTGACGAGAGGCGAGGCAAAGGAGCTGATCTCTGTGAAAGAATTCCAGGAGGCGATGAAGGGAATTTTCACGACGACGGCAAATGCCTCTACGATCGATGAAAGCCCCATGGCGTATAAGCCGATGGATGAAATTCTGCACCATATCGGTCCGGCGATCGAGATTGAGAAGATCATAAAGCCGATCTATAACTTTAAAGCGGCGAACAATCGCTAGAGTGGCAGAACAATAAAAAGATACGGGATGCAGTGTGGCAGTACCCTTGCAGAAATCAGACGGTGAACAGAAGAAAATTTTGACTGGGAGAAAGAGAGGGAAAGCAGTGGAGGAAAAAAGAGAAAAGCCGGTGTTTATCATGATGTGCGGGTTGCCGGGTGCTGGAAAATCGGTGATGGCAGCAAAACTGGCACAGGAATACGGCGCAAAGCTGATCTCAACGGATGAAATCTGCAGGGAACTTTACCATACGGTTCAAGTGGAGAGCAGGCAAAAGCAGAAGGTATATGAGATCGCGTATCAGAGAATCCAGGAAGCAATCGAGATGGAAAGACCGATTGTCTATGATTCCGAAAATGTTTCATTAAAAAAAAGGAAAGCAATTCTGACTGATCCTGTGAGAAAGACATACAGACTGATCTGTAAGCTGCTTGCTGTGCCGTATGAGATCTGTGTGGAACAGGATAGAAAGCATCCAGACAGTGTGGGGGAAGAGACAATCCACAGAATGATCGGCGCATTTACGGCTCCGTACTATTACGAAGGCTTTGATGAGATTGATGTGATTTATCATCCGGACACGGTCTTTGAGAGCGCGGAGGATTTTTTGAAAAAATATGATGATTACGGTCAGGATAACCCATATCATAATATGACACTGGGGCAGCATTGCAGAAAATGCGCCGAGCTTCTGAGAAGCAAAGGCGCGGATGATGAGATGATCCTTGCAGGAAAGCTGCATGACTGCGGCAAACCATTTTGCCGCACCTACACCAAACAAAACGGGAGAAAAGATAAATATGCCCATTACTATGGACATGAATATGCAGGTTCATACTTATCCCTGTTTTATGAGGGAGCGACAATTTTTACGGCAATGCTCATCGCCTGGCATATGCGACCGGGGATGGTCTGGAAAAACGGGATCCATAAAAAGGATTACCAATATCTGGGGAAAGAATTGTACGAAAAAATCGCACTCTTTCATGAGTGCGACAGAGAAGCACATGAATAGATCAGATTTCTCATCTCCCCGACGGTCATGCCAGTCTGTTTTTTGAAAATTTTATAAAAGTAGGAGACGTTTAAATAACCGCATTTTTCGCTGATTTCCTGGACAGAATCATTCCCTGTAAAGAGCAGTTTTAATGCTTGACTTATGCGGACATCCGTCAGGATTTCCAGAAAAGTTTGGTGCAGCTCCTGGCGAAACAGTCTGCTGAGATAGAAATTGCTGATATTATTTTGTTCAGCCACTGTCTCCAGAGCGAGATCATCCATGTAGTGGTGGGCAATGTAATCTAAACTGTTCAGAATGTGACGGTTGTATTGCTTTTTGGTACTGTCCGATCCTAAGATTTCACGGATGATAGATTTCAATGCCTCTGAGAGACCGCAGTAAGTCTGCTGATGTAGAATCCTCTCCCAATATGTCCATGTCAAAAAAAGAAGATCCGAGCGATGCGGCTCTTCTGACAACAATTCTTGAAGAATACTGCACATCAATCCCAAGGTATAGATCTGGAGATGCGCAAGAGGCTCTTCGGTCTGCTCTGCTTTTGTGATTATCTGTTCCAAGGTTTTCATAAATGAGGAATATTGTTTCTGGCTGATATATAAGAGACATTTTTCTCTCTCGGAGGAATAACGAAAGAGTGCTCCCTCTCTTTCATTTCCCTCCTTGTCTAATCCCCAAAAGCTGATGTCACCAGAAGTAGAGTCCAAGAGAGCAATCTGACTTTCTCTGACGCCATCGGACAATTCCTGTATGGTAAATTTAAAGGTACTGACCCCGATCAAGAAGCGGTAGTATGCTTGCTGACATTTAGCGACACATTCGATACTTTCACGAAGCCATAAACGGTATTCTGCCGCAGAGCGGGAAAAAGCAGGGATGACACACAGGATAAGCGTATGTTTCTGAATTTTTCCGGCGCAGGTACAGATTCTTTTTAAGTGATGAAGAAAATCGAGGTAGTGCTGACGAAGATCGCAATCATCTTCTGACGACATTTGTACGGATAAGAGAAAAGCTCCGTAAAAAGGATGCGGCAAGGTATCGAGATATTTTTGAAGATCTTCTGCTCGCGCATCTCCGAGAATAATATCAGAGATAAACTCATTTTCAACGGCACTTTTATAGTTGCGCATCATTTCGTCGATCTCCCGATGTTCTTCTTTTTTACGTTTCTCTGCATCTAATTCTCTGCATAGCTTTTGGATCGCTGTGACGAATACTTCTTCTTTGACAGGCTTTAAAATATAATCACTCGCTCCAAGAGTCAAAGCTTTTTGAGCGTACTCAAATTTGCTGTAGGCAGAGATCACCAAAATTTTGACAGAAGGATGTTTTCTGCGGATAATTTCAATGGCATCCAGACCATTCAGACCAGGCATATTGATGTCAACAAGAGCAATGTCAGGCACTTCTTTTTCAATAGCAGAGACAAGATCAATACCGTTTGCGGCGCTGGAAAGCACCGTGATATCCGGACAGTTTTCACAAAGAATTTTTTCAAGAACCTTACATTCCATAAATTCATCATCTGCAATTATAAGTCGATACATGTTGTTCCCTCCTCTGGTTTGATAGAATCGCATGGGACAAAGATCGCAATTTCTGTGCGCACATGTGGAACACTGCTTAAGACAATATCCGCGCGCCTGTCAAAGAAAATAGATAATCGGAAAAAGACATTGCTCAGTCCGATTTTTCCGGTTCCCGTCCGGAGAGATCGCATCTGACTGTCAATTTTTTTCAGCGTCTCTTCATCCATCCCTTCTCCGTTGTCAATGATGCTGATACGTCCCATATTTTTGTCAGACAGATACTCCGTCTCGATGAAAATCTTACCGCCCTCTGTGTACATTCCTACACCGTGAACAATCGCATTTTCCAGAATGGGCTGCAAGATCAGATTTGGAATTTTGACCTGGTGGAAGGATTCATCCAGATCAAAGCGAAAGCAAATGCGGTCGCCGAAGCGCTGCTCCAGCAGATAGACGTAATCGTCGAGATGTTTCATCTCCATATCGATCGAAACCGCTTTGTCAGAATAGTCGAGGGCATAGCGCAGCAGATCGGAGGTGGTTTCACACAGAGAAACAGTATGTCGATCGTTGGCAAGGTAAGCAGATTGAGAAATCATGCCTAGGGTATTGAAAAGAAAATGTGGATTGATCTGCATTTGCAGATTCATCAGCTCACTTTTTTTTAATTGATTGCTGATCTTAAGATTTAAGACTTCTTGTTCGTGGAGCTTTAGCTTGGTGTTGACATATTCTTCGCGCTCCTGAAGCTGTTTTTGAATTTTTTCAATCATCGAATTATATACATGGATTAACAGTTGAATATCGTCATTCACTGCAGATGGATTTTGAATGATTTTGGCTTGATAAAAATTATCGAGATCCATGTTTCTCAATTCCTCGATCAGCTGTTGGATTGGCGTAGTGATATTATGCTCGATACGGCGAACCTGCATGATAATATAATAGAGGATCAGTGCGATGGTGGCAAGCAGAACCAGGGTATATAAAAAGCGAGTTCGCATTGTCCTATGGGCATCTTCTTGACAGGCACTGACGACCTGGGTGTATACAGAGTGAAAGGTTCCGTTGATGACATAATATATCGCTTCGGCATCATGGTAAGCCTGAGAGATGACAGAAAAATCGTTTTTGTCAAGCATAAACTGGTGAATTTCTCGAAGCTGTTCTTGATAATTTTCCATGATGCCGATGAGATCCTCAATATCTCTCAAAAAGGTGGTTGAAATTCTGAAATCAGCCATCTTTTCCAGAGAAGAAATCAGTGCATTTGTCTGGAACATCAATTTCATGTAATTAGAATCATCCTGATTGACGATGGAAGTATAGAGCAGATTTTCGGTTTCCTGAAGGCTAGTGTAGAAATCATTTACCAAAAAAAGCTGCTGGTTTTCCTGGCGTGCACTGGAGACGGAAATCGAATAGATTCCGAGACTGGCAATGATCAAAAGAAGCATCGTCAGGAGAAGCTGTCTCGCATAGCGCAGGAGCTCTCCGTGTATCGTATAAAGTTTTCCTTTTTTTGAATTTAGTATAAATGCCATTCGAATTCCTCACTTTTATGATCCGTTTGTTTTATAGAATCTCCCTGCTTCATACTGAGGGTTTCTGTATAGACAATTTCATCCTGATTTTCACCGTCCAGAATGCGGCAGAGTGCCTCTACCGCAAGATAACCTTGGGCGTAAGGAGATTGGCAGATAAGGGAATCATAAGTCCCATCATCTAAAAAGTTTTGTGTTTCATTGAGATTGTCAAAGGCAACCACAATCAGCTCTCTCGATGAAAACGGCACATCTTGGATGATCGTTCCCGCCATGACTGAGGCGAAGGCTTCTGTCAGGTAGAGAGCATTCATCTGGGGATACTGCTCGAGCATTTTGGGGATTTTTTCCATCAATTCCAGACGGTCAGAGTGACACTCTAAAATTTCTAGAATTTCCATATCCTCGTACTGACGGATTTGCTCTTGAAATCCTTCCAATCGTTCTTTTTGGTTGGGGGATTCCAGATCGGAGACGATCACGCCGATATACGCCTTGCCGTCTATGGCATGAAACATATCTTCTCCAGCCATACGACCCGCGGTGAGGTTATCAGTTCCGATGTAACAGATTCGATCTGAATCAGGCAGATCACTGTCCACTAAAACGACAGGAATCCCCTCTGATGCAGCAAGATGTAAGACTTCTCGCAGCTGTTCAGAGTCTTCCGATGCCGCTGTGATAATTCCATCGGGCTTTGAAAGGATCGCCTCTTTGATGGCAGTTACCTGCTTCTGAAGATCTAAAGAATCCGTGCCGACCAGTTTTGTGTTGGTGTGAAAATCCTTGTCGGCAGCTTTGATGCCCGCTGCGATATTGTTCCACTGAAGAGGTGAGATAAAAGTAAAACGTTTTTCATAAGTATCTATGTGTTTCGGTCTATACAAGCTATAGCCCAAAATTGCGATTAAAAGTAGAACACACAGATAGATCAGTCTTCTGATATTCTGGTTTGTTTTCATAATTTCTCCCGAACGTTATCTGCTATGCAGATAGCGCAATCTATTTATGTGAGATCATGTGTGTTCTATTATATCAGAAAAACGCAGAAAATCAGCCTGTGGGGCAAGAATGAACCTAAAATGTCAAAAATAAACAATATATAGATTCAAAAATCAACTCTTCTATGGCAAGAAACTTGATAGTTTTCGATCATTTCTCATGTTATAATTTGCTTATCAGAAAAAACGGAGCAGTGACGTATGCTGCAGTGATCGGAGGTAGAAAGATGAAGAGGTTACAGAGAAGAATTGCATTATTGCCGGCAACAGCTATGGTTTTAAGCACGATATTGGTTCCGGGCATGGCTTTTGCTGAGGAAGCAGACAAAGCTGGCGTGGTGGTAGAGGAGAACGCAGAATCCAACACAGGATATACCGTTTCCTTTACATACCACAATGAGGAAGCAACGAATGTACAGATTATGGGCGGCTTCCAGTTTTATGTGGAGAACGATGAGAATCTTTATGGCGGCGGATACAACCTTGCTGAGGGAGACAGCGCAGCAAATTATATGGTAGCCCCAGAAGACTGGAGCAAGGATGCCGACCTGTGGCATGCAGGAGATGCGGGATATATCGCAGATATGGTGGAGAGTGAAGACGGCACATGGACTTACACGATCGATCTTCCGGGCGGATGCTATCTGTATCAGTACAAGGTTTCCTATGATGACGGCGAAAATTATGAGGCAGTGATTGACCCTGAAAATATTCCTTACTGCAACGAGATCGGAGCTCACCAGACAAGAAGCCAGTTCTATGTTCCTTATGATGCAGAAAAACATTCTGAGAATGAGGATTGGACATGGCTGACACCGGCTGAGAAGGAAGAAGACCGCGGAACTTTGCTTCAGGAAAATTATCCAGGATTGGATGACACAGAGCGCCCGGTTGAGATTTATCTGCCGGCACACTATGATGCAGAGAGAGAAGAAGAATATAAGGTACTGTATCTGTCACACGGCGGCGGCGGAGAAGAAGGAGACTGGTTCTACCAGGGCAATGCCGGAAATATTGTAGACCGCCTGGTTGCCGAAGGCAATGCGGAAGAGTTCGTGATGGTGGCAATGAACAACAGTCAGCTTGAGTGGGATTATGACAAGATTTATGAGAATATGAAGGATTATCTGATCCCGTACATCGAGGAGAATTTTAACGTCTCCAAAGAGGCAGAGGATCGCGCTTTTGCAGGTTTGTCCATGGGCGGCATGACGACAAGTGAACTGTGGTACCGTGATCCAGGTCTCTTCGGATACTTTGGTGTGTTCAGCGGTGCCTCCACGGCAAACTTCCCAGAAGTAGACGATTACAGCGCATATGCAGCTCCAAATATGTATGTCGCAGCAGGATGGGAAGATATGGCACTGCAAAACAGCAGTTATCAGACAGACTCTGACCGCACAACGGTAGGATTTGGAGATAAGCTGACAGCAGCAGGAATCGAGTACAATGGCGGCGAAGAAATCTACATCGTACAGGGTGGACATGACTGGTTTACATGGCCACAGATTATCAGACATTATGTTGAGACAACCTTGTGGAAATAAGGCGGATACATAATAAGATAGTATAAAACATTTATAAAAGAATCGGCAGGTGTTTGGCAAAAAACATCTGCCGATTCTTTTATAAAAAATATCTGGACATTTTTTCCTTCCTTGATATAATGGACACTCGACCATATTCTCCATACCCTGGAAGTGGATCTTCTGGAAGTGCGCCATCGGATTGTGGACGGTGAGGAACTCAGAGATGAGGATCTTGGCGTGATTACCATCATGGGCGATGTCTCTCAGAATATCAACTATGAGATGGGGATGAATGACTGGGAGGAGATGAAAGAAATCTTCCTGACAGGTCCAAAAGACTGCTTCCAGTCCGAATGATGAAAGATCTTGAGTTTGACACCGTGATTCTGTGGAATTCGCGGATGGCAAAACTTTTGTATATGGAAGCAACGCGTGCCCTTCACGAGCTGTATGTGCTGGAGATTATGGAGTAAACAGGAAAATCAGGCACTCCCATCTTGCGGGATTGTGATGGCAACGATATAATACACTTGACGAAATGACCATAAAAGAAAAGGTGAAAATGGAAGATGACTATGAAAGAAAAAATAGGGAAACAGAAAATCACGGAGTGGATCAAAGAATATATCGAAGAGTACGAAAAAAGGACAAGGACAAGATGGGGAGAAGTGCAGGTGGGTTTTGCGGATGCAAAAAGTCCGGAGTTTGAGAGACTGAAAGAATTCGTGGTGTCAGATCATGTGATGCCGGAGCAGGTGCTTGCCGGGGCAACGATCGTGATTTCTTATTTTCTGCCGTTTCGAAAAGAGATGGCAGCAACAAATGTGGGTGGAAGCACCTCCTCTCCAGAGTGGGCACTCGCCTATGAGGAGACAAATGCACTGTTTGGAAAACTGAATGCGTATCTGATTGAAAAATTAGGGGAGGCAGGGGTTCGAGCTGCTGTCTCTCCGGAGGCGACAGCATTTGATCGGACAATCCTGAAAAGTAAGTGGTCCCAGCGTCATGTGGCATACATCGCAGGTCTTGGAACGTTTGGACTCAACAATATGCTGATCACGAAAAAAGGATGCTGCGGAAGAATAAGTTCTCTTGTCACGGACTTGGAAGCGGAGCCGGATCAGCCGCAAAAAGAAGAAAACTGTCTCTATAAGCGATTAAAGAGATGCAAGGTGTGTGTGAACAACTGCCCATCTGGCGCGCTGACAACGGAGGGATATGATCGAGAGATCTGTTTTGGGGTATGCAAGGAAAACGCCAAGAAATATCATAATTTCGGAAATTCGTACGCCTCCGATGCGAGCGGTGAGATAGAGGACACTGGAAGCGAAGTGTGTGGAAAATGTGTCGTCAATATTCCCTGCGCCTTTTTATAGAAATGTTTATGCGCCACAACCGGCGTACACCATAAATCAGAAAATGAGGAAGAGACATGCCAGGCTACATTGTACATTTGACGGCAGCCAAGTTTTGGCTGGAACAGAGAAAAGCGGAATACAGCGAAGAGTGGATGGAAAAATTTTTGATTGGAAATCTGCTCCCGGATGCGGTGGAGGATAAAAATGAAACGCATTTTCGAGATCCTGCAACTGCGGGAAATCGTGTTCAGTATCCTCAGCTTTCCAAATTTTTAGAGGCGACACAAAGTATGGAGCGCACACCGTTTTGGTGGGGCTTTTATTATCATCTTTATATCGATGCCTGTTTTTTTCAGGAATATATGCCAAGGCTGGTGACTTTCCTGAACAGAGAAGGCAAGGAAGAGGAAAAAATCACGCAGATTGTCTGCGCTAAGGTTCAGAAAAGCGGGGAGTACATAAGCCAGGAAAGATATTTTTCAGAAGAATATTATTACGGGGATTTCACAAAAATGAATGATATCCTGATGGAGCGATTTGATATCAGTTTTGACTGGAAATACCAGAAGGATCTGCCGGAGATTTGGAGAGCGCGCGTGGAAAGGCAGCTGATTCAGTTTAAAAAATTTGCGGAAAACTCAAAGAAGATATCAGGAGATTTTAGAGTGTTCGATCTTGAGGATCTGATCCTATTTTTGAGGCAAAAGGCGAAGAGATAAAGAAAAAAGCGATTGGCTGTGCAGTCAATCGCTTTTTTCTTAAGAATAGAGTCACTTTCAATAGAGATAGTTCTTTATTCTGCCTTGACTTTGGAAGAATCAAAGAAGATATTTCCGGAATTGTAGGTTGCGTAAGCGCCAACTCTTCTTGTGTAAACGCCGACCGGAATGCTTCCATCCACAATACCTGCTGCGCAGGATCCAATATCCTCTACATACTGTACATAGAACGGTGCTTTGTTCTCTGCGTGACCTGGGAGGATCTCGAAGGAGTTTCCTCTTGCCTTGATCTCATCAAGGAAATGTTCGATAGATGGCAGGTAATTTTCTACATACTCGCCTGTCAGCCATAAGTCACCAGATCCGATCGCATCACCGGTGAAGATGTAATCGTTGTAGAAGAAAACAATGGATCCAGGTGTGTGGCCAGGAACTTCAACGACATCCAGTGTCTCATCGCCAACTGTGATGACATCACCTTCTTTGAGGAAGCCTAAGGAGTCGCCTAACTCGACATTCATTCTGTCCATCCATTCAATCAGACCATCCTTGTCAGCTTCATGCAGGTAAACATGTTTCAACTTTCCAGAATTGAACAGAGAAGGAATGCCGAGCACATGATCTACATGATTATGTG